>JBQGED010000001.1:0-15422 GCA_052039425.1 Sphingobacterium griseoflavum
GAGTTTGGTCTATCGCGGTGAGTTCGATGGCACGCGCCCGAATCGTATTTCATCCGGTAATTATTATTCTTCCGTAAATCCGGCAAATGGAGCCTCGTTGTGCAAAGCCCTGGATTTATTATTGGCGGGAGAAAAAATTCCTGAAGATCAATATCCGTCCATGGGCTGTAATATCAAATGGAAACCGGGTAATGAGCCAGCCTGAGCCGCGAGCCTATCGCGCCCGTATTCTGCATTTTCTGCAGGAGCCTGCGCAGACGGGCGAAGCCGCCGCGCAATATTTTGCTGATGGTGTTGTGCTGGTCGAGCAGGGCTATATTAAAGCCGTCGGGCATGCTGGAGATTTGCTTAAGAATTTTGACGGCGTTGTTGAACATTTTCCAAACCATTTAGTCATTCCCGGTTTTGTGGATTGCCATATCCACTATCCACAAACCGAGATGATTGCGGCCTATGGCGAGCAATTATTGTCCTGGTTGAGAAACTATATCTTTCCCACCGAACTTAAATTTGCTGATCCGCAGTACGCGACAGCAATTGCCAATGTTTTTCTGGATGAATTGTTGCGCAACGGCACCACCACAGCATTGGTGTTCGCCAGTATGCATCCGCAGGCGACTGATGCTTTTTTTATGGAGGCGCAGCGACGAAATTTACGCATGATCGCCGGCAAGGTTTTGATGGATCGCAATGCTCCCGCGGAGTTATGCGACTCTCCAGAGGTCGGTTATCAGCAGAGCAGGGAGTTGATCCGGCGGTGGCACGGTGTAGCCCGGTTGCAGTACGCCGTCACTCCGCGGTTTGCGCTGACGAGCACACCGGAGCAATTGGTCAAAGCCGGAGAGTTATTGCGGGAATTTCCGAATGTGTATCTCCATACCCATCTGGCTGAAAATAAAGCGGAGGTAGGGGAGGTGAAAGGCTTGTTTCCCGATGCCGCCGATTATCTCGATGTGTATGACAAAGCGGGCCTGTTAGGGCGTCGCAGCGTGTTCGCTCACGGTGTGCATTTATGCGAACGAGAATGCAAGCGTTTAGCCCAGACGGACTCGGTAATTGCACATTGTCCTACCTCCAATCTGTTTTTGGGTTCGGGATTGTTCGATCTGGCAAAACTGCGGCGTTTCGGTGTGCGGGTGGGATTGGGCACGGATGTTGGGGCCGGCACCAGCTTCTCTTTGCTGCGCACTATGGACGAAGCCTACAAAGTACAACAATTGCGTGGCGAAAAACTGGATCCGCTCCAATCGCTTTATATGGCAACTCTCGGCGGCGCCCGCGCGTTGGATCTGGAGAGCAAGATCGGCAATTTTCTTCCGGGTAAAGAAGCCGACTTTTGTGTGCTAGATCTGCAGGCCACGCCACTTTTGGATTTTCGTTTGCGCCATGCGAATTCATTGCAGGAATTATTATTTGTTTTGCAAACGCTCGGCGATGATCGCTTGATTGAGCGCACTTACGTTATGGGGCGCTGTGCCCACCGACGCGCACAAATAGGAATCCGATAATGACGCTGGGTTACATTCTGGATTGGCTGAATTTATTGCTTCGCTGGGGCCACCTGATCACCGGTATCGCCTGGATTGGCGCATCGTTTTATTTTATCTGGCTGGATAATTCCCTGGAGGAACCCTCAGAAGACAATAAACAAAAAGGCATAGGCGGCCAGTTGAATTCCATTCACGGCGGCGGTTTTTACGAAGTCGCCAAATACACACTGGCTCCCCCCGCGATGCCAAAAACCTTGCACTGGTTTAAATGGGAAGCCTACAGCACGTGGCTTACCGGATTTTCTTTATTGGCGTTGATGTATTACATAGGTGCGGAAGCCTATCTGCTCGATCCCGCAAAATTCTCTATAAAACCCTGGCAGGGAATATTGCTCAGCCTCTTTACACTAGGCGTTGGTTGGGTAATTTATGATGCTTTATGCAAGAGTGCGTTGGCGCGTAACGGTTGGCTGTTGGCGGTCGTTCTACTTTTGTTGATCGGATTTACCGCTTGGGGCCTGGGTAATATTTTCAGTGACCGCGCGGCTTACCTGCATGTGGGGGCGCTGATTGGCACCTGCATGGCGGCGAATGTATTTATTGTCATTATTCCGGGACAAAAAGCATTGGTGGCCGCAGTTTCTGCGGGACAAGTTCCAGATGCCAAATATGCCAAAGCCAGCAAGTTGCGCTCGGTACACAATAACTATCTGACGCTGCCTGTGCTGTTTTTGATGATCAGTAATCACTATCCCATGACCTATGGCCATCCATACGCATGGGCGGTTCTGCTGGCCATCCTATTGATCGGTGCCTGGACGCGACATTTTTTTAATTTACGTCATAAAGGCGTAATCAAACCGGGGATATTGGTCAGCGCCCTGGCGGCATTTATGCTGCTGGCTTGGATGATTTCGCCTCGACCTTCTGAAGCGGCTCGCGATGCGGAAAAGATGGCTCAGCTTGACGATGCTCAAGCCCTTGCCATGGTGCGCCATCACTGCGCGGGCTGCCATAGCGCCAGCCCAACGGATGAGATTTTTACGGTTGCACCAGCAGGCGTTTTATTGGATTCACCGGAACATATTCGCCAGTGGACTCAGCGAATCCAGGCGCGAGTATTGGTCAGCAAAGATATGCCTTTTATGAATAAAACCGGCATGACGGAGGCGGAGCGCCTGCAACTGGGCGAGTGGTTAAGCGCGCGATAAGTAGATACGCTGATCGCGGTGTTATGATGCAGCCTTTGGATTTTCGCTCAGGCGCTCATTATGACCACTCCATTTTCTGCCGATTTTGCCGGCGTCACGTTTGATAACACCTACGCTCGTCTACCGGAGCGGTTTTTCTCCCGTGTTAATCCAACACCAGTGGCGAAACCAGGATTAATCAAAATTAATCACGCGTTGGCGCTTGAGCTTGGCTTCGATCCCTCGGTGTTAGAAAGCGCAGAAGGCGTACACACCCTTGCAGGTAATCAAGTGCCTCCTGACGCTGAGCCTATCGCGCAGGCCTATTCCGGTCATCAATTCGGCTATTTGAATCCACGTCTGGGCGATGGGCGCGCGATACTGTTGGGAGAAGTGATTGATCGCAACGGTATTCGCCGCGATATCCAATTAAAAGGCCCCGGTCGCACACCTTATTCCCGCAGTGGCGATGGCCGCGCAGCGCTCGGCCCAGTGTTGCGTGAATATCTGGTCAGTGAAGCCATGTATCACCTGGGCATTAAAACCACCCGCACCCTCGCGGCAGTCACTACGGGCCAACCGGTTTACCGCGAGACGGCGTTACCCGGTGCTGTTTTAACTCGCGTGGCGGCGAGTCATATTCGCATAGGCACCTTCGAATATTTTCGCGTTAATAACGACCAGGAAGGTTTAAAAATCCTGGCGGACTACGTTATTCAGCGGCATTACCCGGAAATTCAATCGGTGGATGACCCGTATCTTGCGCTGCTGGAAGTCGTGATGTATGGACAGGCGCAATTGGTATCCAGCTGGTTGCAGGTGGGTTTTATTCACGGCGTGATGAACACTGACAATATGACCGTCAGTGGTGAAACCATCGACTACGGCCCTTGCGCGTTTATGGATATTTACGATCCAGCCACAGTGTTCAGCTCTATCGATCGCGAAGGCCGCTACGCCTACGGCAATCAGGGCGCAATTGCCTTATGGAACCTGAGTCGCTTTGCCGAATGTCTTTTGCCGCTGTTGGATGACAATATTGAAGCCGCAGTGCAGAAAGCCGAGGCAGTTCTGGGTGATTTTTCTGGGATTTTTAATGATTTCTGGCTGGCGGGCATGGGCAGGAAAATCGGCCTGTCCAAAACATCAGCGGATGATGAAAAATTAATTGTGGATTTTCTCCAACTGCTGCGCGATGGCGAGGCGGATTTTACCTTGGCGTTCCGCCGCTTGGCGGATTGTACTGTCTCGGCCGCAGAAGATTTTCTGGAATTTTTTAGCGGCGATAAACAAGGTGTCAAAAACTGGCTCGATGTTTGGCGTGCACGCCTGGTCCAACAAAAGGACAATATGGAAGATGTTGCCACGGCCATGCGCAGGGTCAATCCGCTTTATATTCCACGCAATCAAAATGTTGAAAATGCTTTACAGGCTGCAGTTGAAAATGCGGACTATCAGCCGTTTGAAGAATTATTGGCCGTACTGAATAGACCGTTCGAAGAACAAGAGGGAATGGAAAAATATGCGGCACGTCCTGTGCCGACAGGTGAGAGGTATAGAACGTTTTGTGGAACTTGAAGGATAAAAAAAGCAGCCGCCGAAGGCGGCTGAAAAGAGGATTACAGTCTCAAGCGACTTTGGCCTCATCCTCCGTCGCATTCTGCTGGTATACCGCGTTCAAGTAGTCGCCTTCCTTTAACAGATATTCAAATGCCGCCAGAGAGGCTTTAGCGCCTTCGCCCATGGAAATGACGATCTGCTTGTAGGGCACGGTGGTCACATCGCCTGCGGCAAAGATGCCTTTGATGGACGTTTCACAGCGCTCGTTGATGATGATCTCACCAAAGCGGGTGCGTTCCACCAGACCGCCGAGAAAGTCGCTGTTGGGCACCAAGCCGATTTGCACGAACACACCGTCGAGCTTCAAACTGTGCTCTTCCTTGGTGTCGCGATCCATATATTTCAGTGCGGTCACTTTGCCGTTTTCCGCCAATATGGCTTGGGTGGCAACATTTTTCAGGATCGTGATGTTGTCCTTGCCGTAGGCTTTGTCTACCAGAACCTTGTCCGCTTTCAGCTCCGAGTTGAATTCAAAAACCGTCACTGATTTGGTGATCCCCGCCAAGTCGAGCGCGGCTTCAATACCGGAGTTGCCGCCGCCGACAACCGCCACATTTTTGCCTTTAAAGAATGGCCCATCGCAGTGGGGGCAGTAGGCTACACCGTTGCCGATATTTTCCTTCTCACCCGGTACGCCAAGCTCACGCCATTTTGCACCTGTGGCAATGATGATGGTTTTGGTCGCAATCGCCTCACCGGAGGACAGCACAACGGTTTTGATATCGCCATTTTCCACCTTCGCAACTTTCAGGTGCTCTTTAATGGTGATGTCATATTCATTCATGTGTGCTTGTAGCGCACCGGATAATTGCGGTCCGGTGGTTTTGGTCACGGAAATCAAATTTTCGATGTCCATGGTGTCTTTCACCTGGCCACCGATACGGTCGGCGATCAGGGTAACTTTCAAACCTTTGCGCGCGCTGTAAATCGCTGCACTGACGCCCGCGGGTCCACCGCCGATGATGGTCACATCCTGTAGCGGCAGAGACTCGGCTGCTTTTTGCAGGGTGATGTGCGGATTGCGATCAATCAGCTTTTGCACCAGCTCACCCGCGGTGACTTTACCGCTGGCAAATAATTCGCCATTTAAATAAACCGTGGGAACGCCTTGAATATCCCGCGCTTCAATCACGTCTTTAAACAGGCCACCGTCAATCATTTCGGACTGAATTTTCGGGTTGATCAACGCGAACTGGTTGAGCGCCTGAACCACATCAGGACAGTTGTGACAGCTTAGACTCACAAACACTTCAAATTGCATCGGCTCGTCGATCGCCGAGATCAGTCGCTTGATGTTGTCGTCCAATTTAATCGGCGTACCAGCCGCTTGCAGCAGCGCCAGAACGAGTGAATTAAATTCGTGACCGCTGGGAATCCCGGAAAAACGGATTCCGGTATCCACGCCGTCCACTTCAATTGAGAAGCTTATAGGGCTGCGCAAAACGCCCGCTGTATCCCGCTCCGCAAAAGTAATTCTCGCATTGACGCCGGCAATATCCGTCAGAAATTTAACTAACTCCTGGCGTTTGGGATGCTCACCCGCCTGCAATACAAAAGTGACCGACTTCTGCATGTTGGCGGTGTAACTTTTCAGAGCGTTCAGAATGTCATTCGTTAACATGTATAAGGTCCTAAGTGTTGTATTGGCGGAGCTGGGGGAGGCCCGGCAACATAATGTTGCCGGGATTTGCTTTTAGATTTTGCCGACCAGGTCGAGAGACGGTGCCAGAGTGGCTTCGCCTTCTTTCCAAGCGGCGGGACAAACTTCACCGGGGTGCGACGCGACATATTGCGCGGCCTTCACTTTGCGCAGCAGATCCTGGGCGTCGCGACCTATGCCTTCTGCAGTGATCTCCATCGCTTGGATGACGCCTTCCGGGTCCACCAGGAAGGTGCCGCGGTCTGCCAAGCCCTGATTTTCACGCATCACGTCAAAATTGCGTGTGATGGTTCCGGTGGGGTCGCCAATCATGGTGTATTTGATTTTTCCGATGGTGTCGGACGAGTCATGCCATGCTTTGTGGGTGAAATGGGTATCGGTAGATACGGAATAAATTTCTACGCCACGTTTTTGGAACTCTTCGTAATGGTCCGCCAAGTCACCTAATTCGGTGGGGCATACAAAGGTAAAGTCAGCGGGGTAGAAGAAAAAGACCGCCCATTTACCGACGACGTCCTGATCCGTTACTTGAACAAATTCGCCATTTTTAAAGGCTGTTGCGTTGAATGGTTTAATTTTGGTGTTTAAAAGAGCCATGTCTTTTCCTCTGGGGTTGTGGTTAAAGCTTCGATGTGCTGACAGTCTAAAGGTGCTACTATGATTAATAAATTTGATTTATTATATTGTTGCAATCAGTTTTTTGGATGATTGCTTGAGCAGGAGAACGCCCATGATTTCGACCAAGCAGCTCGCCCACGCATTGGCGGTGCAGCGTCATTTGCACTTTAAAAAAGCCGCGGAGCATTGCCATATCACTCAGTCCGCCCTGAGTACCTCCCTGGCCGAGCTGGAGAAGCAGTTGGGGTTTCAGTTGTTCGAACGGGATAACAAAAAGGTATTGGTAACGCCTATAGGGGAGGAAGTGTTGCGGAGGGCGGGGGACATAATGCAGCGGCTGGAAGAGCTGGAGCGTCTGGCCGACACCCTCAAATCGCCGCTGACATATCCCATCTCCATCGGCATGATTCCCACCATCGCGCCCTATCTATTACCGAGAGTCTTCCCCGAACTAAAGCGGCAGTACCCCGATTGCCAACCGATGGTGGTGGAGGAGCAGACCCATGTGCTGTTGGACATGGTGCGCGGCGGCGAGCTGGACACTGCCATCATCGCCTTGCCATACGCCTGCGATGGGCTGTTGACGTTTGAATTCTGGGCGGAGGATTTTTATTGGGTGGCGCTCAAAGAGGACAAGCTCTCCCGCCGCGACCAGATCACCAGTAAAGAACTGGCGCGCACCAACCTGATGCTGCTCAAGGATGGCCACTGCCTCAAGGAACATATTTTGGATGTGTGCAAATTGCCCGAGCCGCAGACCAACCACGGATTTGGCACGGCAAGCCTCAATACCCTGATCCAGATGGTGCTGAACGGCATGGGAACCACGTTAATTCCGGAAATGGCGATCGAGCAATTGACTTCGCAATATCCACAGCTGTCCACCGTCCACCTCAATGAAGCTGGTCCGCATCGAAAAATCGCGTTTGTTATTAGGCCCAATTACACGCGCATGAACAGCATAGAAGCGCTGCTACAGGTTTGCCGCGCAACGTTGGAAAATCTGCGGCATTAGCAAAAACTTGCAGACGCCGCAGCGTCTGCAAGTAGGCGAGCGGCGCTTTCAGCGAAGCTCGTCCGACAGAATTTCGCGCCAGCCTTTGCGCACAGGCGGAATTGGGGCAAGGGTCACATCAGTGGAAATCAGGGAGGCGTCACTGGTTTGAGTGATGGCACGAGCACTGGTGATTACTGGCGCGGAGGCGATACCGTCAATCACTGCCCCCACCGGAACCAGCTCGGTGTAGGACTCTTCGCCTGCCCGCAATGTATCGCTACCTTTAAATAAATTTTTCAGGCGGTATTGCGGCAGCCCGGTGAACATATCCAGGATATATTGCGGTGATTGACCACCTATATCACAGATATTCAGGCTGGGCATGTAGGAGTTGAATATCAGAGTTCCCTCATAAAATGCGGAACGAGTGAAGTTGGATTCTTTTGTTCCCGTCAGGCTGCGATACCAGCCGGAGGTGGAGGCAATATCATTAAAATATTGCGTCATAGTGCGGACTCCTATTGGAGTGTTCACGATAAGATCACCGTCGTCGTTGACATATAAGCGATCGGAGGTTGCGTTGCGCAGGCTGGAAAGTGCAATGCCGGAGTTGGTCAACCAGGGTTTGGGAGCATTAGTAGAAGAGCTGTCGTTCACCTTCAGCCCGAAATAAAGATTGGCATCATTTAGATCGACATCACGATTCACCAGAAAACGACCGGTTCCGGTAAATACCCAGAACTGGCCGATACCATCGCGCACCGCCATAGGTGCGGAACTGAACGCGAGATTGGTACTGCTGGAGGTTAGCAGCGACGTCACAGTCGAGGCGCTGAGAATATTATTGCCTGTTGCTGCCACCACCGCCTGCTTCAGCGCACCCTTATACACGGCCGGGGCGGGCGAGGGCACCGAGCTGCCGCGGTTGGCGTCGCCTACCAATCCGAAATAAATCATGTCGTCGTGATAATTTTTACTCCAATCCTTCGCCGTGATGCCGCCGATAAAAGATTGGCGATCAGTGGCATCAACATTAATAGTGGTTAATTGAGGATTGCCTTCCACAGCATTTTTCAAATCCAGGTAGAGCAGTTTCGCCGGGACATTGCTGATGGCTTCTTTAATCGCATCTGGTCCTTGTGGGCCGGAGCCGAAAACCATAAACCAATCATTGACCCCGAGATTGGATGCGTAACTGCCATTGGAGTCAGGCGACCGCCGTTTGATAATTTCCGGATCAGCCAGGGTGTAACCCATATTGGGATGAGTAATTTCTGCAATAAGTTGCGGTTTGGATTCAGGATCGGTGATATCAAATAAAATATAAGCCGAGCGCAAAGTGGTTCTGTCATTTGTCGTGGTAGCGCTGCCATCGCGATCAATTTGATAGGCGCCGCCGCCATATCTCATGCCAACAGCCAAAATAGTACCCCAGCCATTTGGGTACTTATCATTGTCGTTGCGCGAGGCAAATACATTGGCATCAAACACTTTTACATTGGCATCCACAAAATAAACGTGTTCATAGGTTTTTTGCGTCAGCCATTTTAAGTGCGGTAGCAAATTGTAAGGGGCATAGGCCCACATTTCCGCGCCCAGGGCGGGGGCCGAAGCGTCGTGTCCAGTTGGAGTATTGGTGTATTTGGCATTGACGTAATCAAAGAATCCTGCGTTAAAAGCGTGCAGCAAACCGTCATTGGCACCGACGTAAACCATATTGCGGCGTTTGGCATATTTAGTGCGGAAGGCGGCATAACTGTCGTCACCATACAGTGAGTCGTAACCTGCGGATGGCGCGCCGACAATGGCGGGCGTGGAGTTGACGATATCGCCCAGGCGCCATACTTTCGCGGCACTGGTGCTGTCGAATTTCACCGTGCGGTTGCGGAAGCCGCTGATTTCCTTGCCGCGCACATAATTGATGACATTGGTGGCGTCGGTAATGGTCGCCACATCGAGATAGCGCTGTAATTTGCCCGCGGTGGTGGAATCGCCGGTGAACGCAAAAGTTTCTGATTGAGTAATAATGCCGTTATAGACGTTGCTCGCGTTGGGCGTGTCAATTCCGGTCAAAATCCAGCGTTTGCTATTGGGTGATTCCGAATTGCCGCGTTGCGAGGTGATATTCGCATCGCTTATGGCGGCCAATTGGTCTCGCGCACTCCACATGGTTTTGAGCCTATCCATTTTTAATCCGCTTTCTACGGCGTCTGGATCGGAAACGTCTTTGCCATTGGTAGTCGTGCTGTATGGGTAGCGATTGAAGGCAATGATTTTGCGCGTTTCGCTGGACCCGTCCGTATTTTGGTTGCGCGAATCGGTTTTAATAAATTCAATAACTTTATCGCTATCATCCAAGGTCTGATTGCTATTACTGTCTTCGCGAATATTGCCGTATCGATCAATAAAAAGGGCGCTCAGGGTGCCGACCCAGGTGGCGGAGCTGGAGCCGTCCGGGCTGACATAAACCGGCTGATAAACGGTTTGCAGGAAAATTCCTTCTCCCGTGATGCTGTTGATGGACACAGGGGCCGCAGTGCCGGTGGCGTTGTTTTTACCTACCTTCACCAGAATGCGCGACATATTTTCCCGCAGCGTGCTGGGGTTGGTCACTACAGAATAATTCTGTGGAGTGGTGCCGTCTTCCGTCCAGGTATCCAAGGCAGGGTTGAATCGAGAATCGTTATCTTCGGGTGAATTAATATAGGAGCCCCATTTGGTTGCGTAGTAAAGCGGCGGCTCAAGGGTTTCCGCAGTTGATGTAGCTGTGATGGTGTACGGATTGGTCGCTGTGGCCGTTACCGTCGCCCAATTGTTGGTTTCCGTTACGAGTTTTAAACCATCGCTGTTGGTACCAGAAATAATGTAGCCAAAGAGCATGTTGTTATTGGTACTGACTTTGAATACCGTGGTTTTTACCGAAAGACTGTTCGCATTTCTTGTGTATTCGATAATGCCGTTAATGTCCTGGTCAAAATCATTTCCTTGTTCCGAATCTTCCCACGTCACGAAATATTTGGTTGGTACCTGGCCTGGGGTTGTGTAGACGGGTCGGAAGCCGACCAGTGCGCAGTTGCCGCGCGCCTCGGCTGATTTGTTCTCACAGGCCGGAATGATTTTAACGCTGGTTCCGGGAATCCGGATTACCGGTTGCGTACCCGCAAGCGTCAAACCCAGAGTGTTGATATTGAACACCTTGCCGGTGGTGCCAGAAAGGTCGGGCCTCATATTATTGGCTTTTACATGGTAGGCAAGACCCGCAGCTGCGTAACTCCCGGTCAGTCTCGGCGCTTCCGGACAAATACCTCGGACCGATCCCAATGCACTGATGGATTTTGGGGTGCACTGGCCGTTGGTGCTTCCGGTTGCGTTGCCGACGAAGTAGGTTTTGTTACTGTTCAGTTCTCCTGTCCCGACCCTATCTGTCCAGCTTGCTACTGTGTCCGTGCTGGTGCCTATTTTTAAGCTCGCAAAAGTGCTTGAGCTGATGTCATGGTCGTAGGAGTTGCTGCTGGAATTGATGCCAAGCACATTCATATTCACGCAGGCGGCGATACTCACGTTGCTAACGGGATCGGACCAGGCGGCAACAGTGGCATTACTCAGCACGTTGCGTTCATTTTGAAGCGAGCTATCGAGAGTGGCTGTGGCGCTTCTACCGGAAAAATATTTGTAGGACTCCGCTAAAATTTCGCTAAATGGATTGCCCCAGTTGCGACAAACCCCTTCGTTCGGCGAGCTCTGTTTTGGACATCGGTTCGCATAGCTGCCGCTGGTGTCGAAGTTGTTGTCGACCGCGAATTGGTAATCCAGCAACATAAGCGCATCAATGCTGGCGACGATTGATCCGCTGCTGGGTTTGAGAAATACACCATCACTTGCACGGACTTCATCGGCAAACGACAAGGCATTTTTGCGCAGCACACCCGAGGTATAGTTTTTTGTCACCGCACCGGTCATCAGACCAAATAAAACCGGGTTGTCACTGTTGATACCATAGGTTTGCAGCAAACCCGTCGGTTTATATGACGTACCATAACGACGGCAATAATGAATATTATCTTCACTGCTGTCGGTGCAAACAGCAACTCTTACGGTGTAGTCCCGAATAACGGAAGTGGGCGGTGTGCTGTAGGCATGGATTCCGGTTACGGTGGAATCGTTGCCGTTGTTGCCAAAAACACCGTCTTGATATTCGGCATACTCCTTCTGACTGCCTCCTAGCAGACATTGATAGCGCTCGCCGTTGGCCCACAGGGAATAATTACCTCTGACCAGCCGCATGACAGGTCTAGTCCCTGTTTGGGATTGCGATAGCAGATTTTTGTCATGACCGAGGCTGGTATTGCAAAATGTCAGGCCATTTTTGCTTTTGTCGGAATCATTAACGGAATAATTGTTCGAGGCAATACCGGTGAGCAGGGTGATGTCGCTGCCGTTATAGTATTTAGCAAAACTGTGCGAATCATTGGGCAGATAGGCGCGTTCGAGAATCGTGCTTGTGGAGGTATCGGTGGAGCGTTTGCCGCCGTATAACACACTGCGCACTATGTCGATGCGGGTCATAGTGGCCCAGTTGAGAAAATTACCGCTCCAGCGACTGTTGGTACAATATTGTTTGATGGAAAGTGCCGGCTGCCTGATTCCGAGGGTGGTGTCGATTCCTGTGGGGACAGTAGCGGTTGCTGCGGGGGAAAAAATACCCGTGGTGGTGTTATAGCTGTAACATTTTTCCTCGTTGAAATAACCTTTGTAAACCACGTTGTGGTTGTAGGTCACATCGGGCAAACCGTCGCCATCGAGATCATCAAAATCGTTGTACGCTTTTAGAAAAATCTGGTGGTCGCCTGCAAGCGTCAGCATCAGCATGGGATGCGATTTTGCGGGCTCCGAGAGTGGTGGGTTGATGTTAAAGGTGGCGTTATTCGGCGTCTGCGCCGTCGCCGTGATGCAAAGCAGTGCGCCGCTTGCGATAATTCCAAACAGCCTGCCGATCGCAATATTTCTGATCAATTTAATATTCACCATAAATCCACCCTTAACCCGCTGCTCTAAAAACGGATTGCAACATCACTGCCGCGCGCCCCGCGCTGCCCTCGGCTCTCACCGTTACGCGATAAAGTGGAACACCACCATTGCGGTTGTTTTCGTCACTGGTAATTTGTTTGTCCCGCGGTACGTAACACAAAAATTCCACCATATAGGGTACGGCGACGGTTTCCTCGCTGCTGCCTGTGCCCGGTTTGGCCACTTGAACTTTGGGCAAAGAGGCGCCGCTGTTATTCCAATAGGATTTTTTCGGCCAAGCTTCTGCAGCAGCAGCGGGTATGGCAATTTTGCAATCATCGCGATACATGGCATTGATAAGATCGCCGTTGAAACACAAACCATTGGTACAGGCGCTGTCAAAACAGCGGCTTGAGCTTGAATCCCGACAGATAAAATCGTCAGTGTCGTAATTAGCAGCGAGTACGACTTGTTCGGCTTGGGCCAGCGCTGCTTCCGCCGTCTGGAAAGCGACAGCGTGATCGCGCGCACTGGTAGCCATTTTTAATGCGTTGTTGGAATTGTGCATACTGGATACACCCAGCAGCGTGACCACTGACAGGATGATTAAGCTGAAGACAAGGGTTGCCCCGGTTTGCCGCTGGGGAAAATGAGTCGCGGATGGCATGATTCATTCCTCAAATCGTGTTGCGCAGACGGACTGTGGTAGTGATCAGTTGCCGCATAAATTTGTCTTCATAATTTCTGTTCAGATAATTCTGACTGGTGACCGTGGGCAGAGATGGTTCCAGCGAACGAAATACCAAACTGACCTGCACCGAACGAACCTTGCTCCAATTACTCCAGAGTGCGGCAAAAGTAGCGGGCGGTACATAGGTATCCGGCGCACCGTCGTTATCTGTATCCACGCCGTAAATCACTTGCAGATCTTCTACACCGAGAGCGAGTTCTTCCCGCGCGAGCGCGCCGTTGTTATAGATGACGCGCTGTAGTGATGGCTGTCCCGGTAGACTGAGGGACTCGCCGACGAAATAACCGAAGGCGTTATAGGGCATTACCTGACTGCCGACGCCGTAGGTTTCCGGCGTGCCGGAAGCGCTGTCACAGGTGCACGCGGTTTTGCAGCGGATGCTTTGATCGCGTGGGGGTTTTATGGTGGCGCCGCAAATCGACGTGCTGGAATATTTCAGCATGGTGCTGTTTTCCAGAATCTCAGCCATTTTGATAATCCCCATGCGCCGGCAATCCTCCGCGACTATGGCGACCAAATCACCGGTGCTAAAACGGTGATTGTTTTTGACCAATAGATTGGTGCCGATATGGGATTCCAGACTGGCTGACACGCCAACCGCGCTGCGTACGATGAAGGATTCTGGAGTGCGGTTGCCGTCTTTGGTGCTGATAGTCCAGGTGGTAAAACTGCTGGGGAAACCAGTCGCATAACCGGTGATGGGTTGCAGTGGTTCCAGGTAACCTGTAGTGGGATTTAATCCCATCAAGCGATTGATGTCGGTGGTATTTTCCGTGCGCGCCACAAGCGCGGCGTTGGTCGTGTTCCCCGCGCAACCCCAATACCCCGCATTCTGAAGATCCCGCGACAGCACGGACATGGCGTAACGCGCATTATGCTGAATGTAGGACATATCCTCCTGCGTGAGGAAAGTGGTTTTACTGTTGAAAAAAACCTGCACCACGCCGGCCATGATCAGCAGAGAAATCACAATGGAGACCATCAGCTCTACTATGGTCATACCAGAGAAATAAATGCGGCGGGAAATAGCGGTTGTTTTTGCGTTCACTTCAAGCCCCTCCTAATTGTGTGGGGCGTTCCAATAACAGCGTGTATTGTTTTCTTACGGGAGAAGATGCGCCGCTTGAACGGCTGTCATCGAAGGAAACAATGATTTGCAGATAGGCGTCGGTTCCCAGCGTTTTTTCCTCGATGCTACCTTCTCCGGCCGGCAAATTTCTTTTAATCGACGCACCCCAGTGATAGAGATCCCAATTCACCAGATCCGCAGCGGAGCATGCGGCGGCGCTGAAGCTTGTGGTTCGGCAGTTAGTCGGTGGATCTTCGGGAATTTCGGCAGTGAGATAGGTCGCGACATTTTTGGGATTGATACGAATTCGCTCGGCGATGTCGTTGGCAATATTCACCGCTTTGGCGTAGGTGTCGGCGGACTGATTAAACTGCATGGACTTGACCTGCATGGCCAATATGCCCAGCAATCCGATTGCCAACACAAATAGCGCCACCAAGACTTCGATCAGGGAGGAACCACGTTGTTTACACATTTGAATAATCCATTTGCCATAGGAGTTGAACTGTCCCAAGTACTGCTTTCACAAACCTATGGCCGATGAAGATCACTCCACCGTTTATGTCGTTTGGCTGTGGTGGAGTCTCTGGCGGAACTTTGACTTTTTCATTTGTGGCGGGGGTGGTCCGTCGGATTTTTGACTGCGCCCTGTTCCTTCCATTGTTTTAAATATCAGCAAACCGCCGAATTTCGCGCCAGTTATTTTTAGCGCAATCCGATTAAAGGGACCGGCCCGACGATCAGTGGCGAGTGTTTACTTATGTTTTTTAAAATAGATTGGTTTGCAGGTTTTTTAGATGAAAAAGACAGCTCAAGTGGTGAAGGTGACGTTTAGTTTTTTAGCAAAAAGGATTAGTAAGAGATAGGAAAAAAGGTGTAGATGACATGAGTTGTAAAATAACGGACTAGCCCGCTGGACTAGACCGTAAATATGCGAAAAATGAAATGGGGTTGTTGTGACACGTGCGGTGGAGAAAATTATCCTTTTACGCCTGATTCTATCGCCAGATTTTTTGCGCA
>JBQGED010000002.1:0-9075 GCA_052039425.1 Sphingobacterium griseoflavum
TTGCGGATTCCAGCAAACTGGACGCGGATGCCGGCAAAGACATCGAGTGGCTCAAAGGCGTCATCGTTGCAGTTCGCAATATTCGCGGCGAAATGAATATAGGTCCGGCGAAAAAACTGCCGCTCTATTTGGCCGATGGCAACGATGAAGACAAACGTATTCTCGACAGCAATCGCCCGTTCCTCGCCAAGCTGGCCGGCCTTGAGTCGATTAACTGGTTGAATGCAGGCCAAGCCGCGCCTATGAGCGCCACTGCGCTCGTCGGCAAACTGCAGGTGATGGTGCCCATGGCCGGCCTGATCGACAAATCCGCCGAACTCGCTCGCCTCGCCAAAGAACAGGACAGACTGCAAAAAGAAATCGAACGCGTACAAGCCAAACTCGACAACCCTGCATTTGCCGATAAAGCACCGGCAGATGTAGTGCAGAAGGAGCGGGATAAAGTCGCGGAAGCGCGGGAAAAGCTCAGCAAATTGGAAGAGCAAGCTGGGAAAATTGCGGCGCTTTGATGAGCGCCAGCCCTCTCCCATAGGGAGAGGGGGTTTAGTAGCTTCGGCGAGAACTAGGTAACCGACCGCATTAATGCCTTCGAAATTCCCGGAATTGCTTTTCGAATCTACATAAAAAGGAATTCAGCACTAAGCCTTTCGAAGCAAATCTCCCCTCTCCCAGAGGGAGAGGGTTAGGATGAGGGCATGCATGGCCTACCACTCAAAAATCAACCCAAGCAACGGAAAAGCCTCGCCCTCCTCTGCTTCACTCTTACCGGTGCGCTCGTTGAAATCGGTGCTGCTGGGGTTTTCAGCTTCGAGAATGTTGATGACATCGATGAACGCGATCAAATCGGCGCGGCCGATGCTGCGGCGGTAGTCTGCGCGGAAATTCAGGGAGCTAAAGCCGCTGTAGCGGCCGACATTCTCAGCAATGGTTTCTCTCGAATAACGCAGCGATTCGCCCTCACCCAACACGTTTTCATAAATCACATACTCGTCCCTGGATTTGCCGGACGCCCATTTCCAGCGCGCGGATAATTTCCATCGTTGATTGATTTCCCAGACGCCGCCGATGCTGGCGGCGTGCGGCCGGTTGTATTCGGCGAAGGTGTAAGGCTCACCGGGGCGGTCTCGGGTTCGTGCCCGGTTGTAGGAATATTTGAAATCGGCGGACCAGCCATTGTCGAATTGCCGCGTTAGCGCGGTATCCACTCCATAGGATGTGCCGTCGCCGCTGTTGCTGTAGGTTTGATTAACGCGATCACCTTCCACCACCAGGTTGCTCAAATCCTGATAATAGGGCTCGACAAAAAGATCCAGCTTATCGCTGATGCTATAGACGAAGCCGACGCCGAGTTGATCCACCACCTCATTTTCCAATCCATTGTTCGCATCATCCGCCGCGCGGTCTTCGATGCGCGGCGCCTGGTAATAACGGCCGAGGGTGGCGGTAATGCGCAGATCGTCCGTTGCCAACCAAGTCGCACCCGCGCGCGGTGAGAGCAGATTTTCCTGCGAGAAATTATCCCGGTCATAGCGGGCACCGGCACGGAAACTCCAATCTCCCGCAGAGAACTCCTGGTCGAGATAAAGGGCGTAATTAACTTCCTTTTGTTCATAGCGGCTGCCGAGCGCGTCAGGCGTGAGCACTATGTAGCGCTGATCGGGATCGGGGCGGAAATCGTTACTATCGTAGGTGTAGATGATCCAGTCTTCCGTTAGATCCGTCTGGTAGCGCAAGTCCAGTTGTATGACGCGCAAACCAGTGGAGAGACGTCCGAGGGAGTTGTCCGAAAATAAGTCCAGCTGCCAGCCCGTCTCCTGCTCCTCCGCGCGTATGTTGAGCAGATTTTCTCGTACGCGAATCTGATCGGCCGGCGTACCTATGGGGAATTCTTCTGGGTAAGCCTCGCCGATGCGGCTGCGGGCATCAAAATTTCGGTGATAAATCTGATTCACAAGTTCAGCATTACTGCCAATCAAGCGCGACCAGGTAAGCCCCAGAAGCGCATTGTCCGTTTTGCTGCGCGCCAGTTCCACATCGGGATACACTCCAGGCTCTTCCTCGTCGGTGGCGATCACATTCTCTATATCGCGGGTGTATTCTTCGGGCGCGTAGATGGCGAGGAACTGCACTTTGTCCTGCGGCGATACCTGAGTCGATGTTTTGAGGATCACATCGGTCAACTTGGGAGTGCCTATATCCTCCTCACCAATGGCTTCAAACAGCCAGCCAAAGTTGTAGGTGCGCGCCGACAGCAGCAAGGACGTATCGTCATGGAAACGACTCGGTCCGTCGTAACCCACTTCCACCCCGGCCAAATCTAGCCGTGCCGAGTAGGCCGCACTGTCCGGATTGCCCTCCGCCACCTCCAGCTTGAGCAGTGAGCCTGCCTTGCCGCCGTAGGCCGAACTCCAGCCACCGGGCTGAAACTCCGCTGAGCCGATGAGATTGGGCGCAAATACCGAATAGCGGCCGCCGCCATCGACTTCGTCTGCCTCACCAAAACTCTCGCTGAAGTGCACAACTTTGTCGAAGGGAATGCCGTCCACCAGAATCAGATTGTCCCGAGGGCCAGCGCCACGCACATTGAAGCTGGAAAACTCACCATCGGAAAACACACCGGGCAGACCGTCCAGAGCGCGCAGCACATCACCGCCGCTGCCGGCGGCACTGCGCAATTCTTCACGATCCACCACGCTCGTACCCACGGAACTCAAAAGGTCCGCACCTATGGCCGTGCCCACGACCACGACCTCTTCAACATTCTGCCGCTGGGGCAGCAGATCCACCCGCAGGCTAGCGGTTTTGCCATCCACTACCCGCACACTCGGCAAGCGCGCGGTTTGATAGCCGGTGCGGCTGATGAGAATTTCATAGAGGCCGGGCAACAATTCTTGAGCCTGCGCGCTGCCGCCATCAGCAACGCGAAACTCCCGGCTTTCACCCTGCCGCGGCAATAGGGTCACTTGCACATCGTCTAACGGCCGTTGCGTCTGGGCATCCACAATGCGAAAGCGAATGCCACCATTGTCCGCATACGCACTGGGCCACAATCCCAGCAGCGATAGCACCAACCCGAATTGCCATACCATTTTGTTGCGCAATCGCATAGAGAAATCCTTTGTTGACTGAGAGGTGAATATACGTAGCAGTCGACCAATGGGATCAGCCTGTGCTGTACCAATGCTGATATCCCTGGACCCTGACGATGAGAGGCCCACTATACGCATCTAAGGCTCATATAAAGTCTGTGCGTGCACCAACAGTCGCTATTTTTCAGGATCGGTCGCTCTGCCATTGGTGAAAAAATCTGACCGCTCGTGCAGCCGTCATGGTTTTGTTACCCGCCGAAGTGATAATGGCGCGTCTGCGTTGGAGGAAACGGCAATGATCAATGGCACCGTTTTGGGAGTCGCACCCATGAAAACCAGCTTACTGGCGGTGGCAGGCTTGCTGAGTGTGTTTTGCACCATCATCAAACCTGATATTTCCGCACAGCTAGCGCCGCTGCAGCGGCTGGTCTTCTGGGTTGCGCATGTGAGTGTGGGCTTGATAGGCATTCTTCTCGCCAGCGTCCTGATCCGGCGCTTCTGCCCCCACCGCCAGTTTTCCCTATTTATCACTATCGGCCTGACCGGCATGGTCGGAGCCCTGTTGGCCACCCCGGCGCTGCTCTTGCTGGAGGAGTTCTTTCCCAAGGAGATCGACCTGGACTGGCTCGACCGCTTCGGGCAAAGCGGTTGGTGGCAGGCGCTTCTCGCCGAGTACCTGGAAGTTCTGCCCAACCTGCTGCTCGTCTGGTATCTCGTCAATTTGCCTTTGTTGTTCAATAAACCCTTATTACTCCAAACGCCGCACGACGACGAACCCGACGCGCCACCTCCAGGCGAACAGGCTCAGCGCGAGGAAGAACTGCGGCAAAGACGCGAGCAACTGTACGAAAAGCTGCCGGAAGTCATAGGCCGGGACATAGTCGCGATCTCCTCCGACCTGCATTATCTGAACGTGCACACAGTAATGGGTAAGTTCCTGGTACTGGGCACCCTCAAGTACTACGCCGAAGCCTTTGGCGACGAAGGCATTCTGGTTCACAGATCCAACTGGGTAGCCAAACAGCATGTCGTGAAGGTGCGCACCTCCGGCGAGGAGACCTACTGTCTTATGTCCAATGGGCTGAAGGTGCCGATCAGCCGCAGCAGGAAGAAACAAGTGAAGGCGATCTTTGGCGACTTTGTCCGTGCACCTCAGGAGCGGCGGTTGACGTTGGTGAAGTAGCATCGAGAAGCTTCCTCCCTGTCGAAGCAACCCAAATCCACACTCGCACCAGCTCAAAGAGGACCAGTAGTGGGCTGCGGGACCCTCACCGACAGGGACGTCGGTGAGGGAGCCTACATGGACGTACTCGTGGCGGTCCCGAAGGCCACTACCGGGCCTCTGACTCGAAGCCACCAACCTCATAAACCGACCACTCATCCAGTCCCAGGCATCTCAAAAATCCCCTTCTATACTCAAAACTGTTCGGGATCGCTCGGTCGGTCCCCGCCAACCGATCTGGCTTCCCGCCGCAGTAGAAAGGATGAAATGCCATGGGTACACCCATCGACCAGTTTTTGAATATTCTCGCCAAGAAAGACGGCTCCGACCTTTACCTCAGTACCGGCGCCCCACCCTGCGCCAAGTTTCAGGGAGTATTGAAACCCCTGGCTCAGGAGCCCTATCAGTCCGGGCAGATCGAGCAGATCGCCAACCAGATCATGGATGGGGAACAGCGCGAGATATTCGCCAAAGAGCTCGAAATGAACCTCGCCATCTCCATTCCCAACGTCGGGCGCTTTCGTATCAATATCTTCAAGCAGCGTAACGACGTGGCTATAGTTGCGCGCAACATCAACACCGAGATCCCCAAGTTCGAAAACCTCGGGCTGCCGGAAGTCTTAAAAGAGCTGGTGATGAATAAGCGCGGGTTGATTTTGTTTGTCGGTGGGACGGGTTCGGGCAAATCGACCTCCCTCGCCGCCTTGATCGACCACCGCAACAGCACTGCCGGCGGCCATATCATTACCATCGAAGACCCGGTGGAATACGTCCACAAACACAAGAAAAGCATCATCAACCAGCGCGAAGTGGGCGTGGATACCCGCTCCTTTAAAAACGCCCTGAAAAATACCCTGCGCCAGGCGCCGGACGTAATTTTGATTGGCGAAATCCGCGACCGTGAAACCATGGAACATGCGCTGGAATTCGCCGAAACCGGTCACCTCGCCATTTCCACCCTGCACGCCAACAACGCCAACCAAGCACTGGAGCGCATCATTAACCTGTTTCCGGATGAAAAGCGCCCGCAATTGCTGATGGGTCTTTCGCAAAACCTGCGCGGATTTGTCTCTCAACGCTTGGTGCCCACGGTTGACGGCAAACGCTGCGCCGCCGTTGAAGTGCTGCTCGGCACCAAAACCATTCAGGAACTGGTACTGAAAAATCGCCTGACCGAAATCAAGGAGATCATGGAGAAGTCGGAGAACCTGGGCATGCAGACCTTCGACGGTGCATTGTTCAAGTTATTTATGGCGGGAAAAGTCAGTTACGACGATGCCATCGCCAATGCCGATTCGCCCAATAACCTGCGCCTGCGCATCAAATTAGCCCAGGGCGAAAGCCCAGTGGCAGCCAAGCCCGAAAATGCACCAGTGAAGACCAGTTTTGGCGAACTGAAACTCGTAGTGGACGAGCCGCCGGAAGAGCCGGCGGAGGCTCAGCAGCAGCGCCATTAATTCCTCTCTCCCTGCCCACCGGCGCGGTTTGACGCGCGCCGGGTTCGGGCCCATTCTTAATTTGGATAGGCGCACGCCTACAAACGACGGGCCTGGATTTTGCTTACCGATATTTCCTGATGCAAACGCACTGATCTGCGCGCCGTAATGGCAAGTTTTAACCAAGATCGTGCATTTGCAGTACAATGGCGCCCGCCTGAACCGCAGAGTTTATTGCAGTGCGTCGGACAGTTTTACAAAGTTCGACTCGGGGAATTGGGGCCTTTTTTAGCGGGATCAGGTGCCGTCGACTCATCGATACCAAGCCTATCCATTAGCAGATAACTTAATAAGGAAAACTCGAGACCATGGCTATGGAAGATGCAACGCTGATCAAGCGGGGGAGTCCAGCCTTCGTCCTGCGCGCCCTTGCAAATAACGAGGAATATCTCCTTCAGGGGGAAATGCTGGTAGGGCGTGAAGCGGAATGCGCGATCACCCTGAACTCCGGACATATCTCCCGTTATCACGCCAAAATCAACGTCTCTCCTAACGGCGTTTACATCGAGGACCTTCACTCCACCAACGGTACTTTTGTGAACGGTCAGAAAATCAAAGGGCGCATCCGCCTAGCTGTTGGAGATGAAGTCGCTTTTGATGACATCACGTTTCGCCTGACCTCAAACGCATCAGGCCAGGTCGCCGACACTGCGTTGTCGCCGAGACGCCATCAACAACCCGAAACGCAAATGCAGCCAGTGGTCAGCCGACCGTCAGCACCACCACCGAAACCCGTGCGGCCGTCCTTAGTATCAAAACGAGCGGAATACGCACCGGATATCAGCAAGGTCGATGAATTGTTGATATCCGCGCAGGATGGCCCAGCGACCGTGCGTTTTGCCGAACCCGCACAACCGCGCCCGCCCGTTCCACCAGCAGCGGCTCCTGCTGCACGGACAACCACGCCGCCCGGCACCGATACGTCCGGCGACGGCGAGCGCACACAATTTCTGTCTGCCGCACAGCTCGACCGTCTGGTTGAGCGCAGCCGCATGGATCAGGATCTGAACGTCGGTTCAGGCCCGCGCCTGATCGTGATGACCGCGCCATTGCGCGGCAAGCTGTTCGAATTGAAAGATGCCCAGATTGGCACTAACTGGCAGATCGGCCGCGATAGCAACGCGGAAATTTGGCTGAATGACAAAACCATTTCCAATGATCACGCCCGCCTGGCAAAAAGCGCAGACGGCTACATGCTCACCGCCACCCACGCCAAAAATGGCATATTGGTGAACGGCACAGCCAAACCCCGGGCGTTTCTCAATCACAACGACAAAATCCAGATAGGTCGCACCGAGCTAGTGTTCAAAACCGATGAAAATGACCATACCGCGCGAACGCCGGTAGTGGACAAGTCCGCCACTGACGGACAAAGCATGCGACGCTACTCCATCGCGATCACGCTGGTGGCGCTGGTGGTGCTGGTCACGGCATTGTTTGCAACAGCGCGTTAAGACTTTTGCTGTACAACAGGCCGCCTCCGGGCGGCCTGATCTTTTCTGAACCCCACTTCGCAAATAACTTCTAGCCGACAGCTCAATTTTTAGGAACCGGTTGTCAGCCGCTTTCTTACTTGTTTTTTTAGGCCGCCATTTTTCGCCACAATTTTCCCCCTGATCGCCTTTTTCCATCCGCTCCTGTGCCCGTTTGCGGGCGTTAAATGATGACAACGGACGCGACATCCACCGCAGCCGCCAACCATTTCACGGCACCACACCGGCGCCTTAATCCAGGAGATTCTTTATGAAAACCGCTGTTATTTTTTCCACCCTCCTCGTTACCGCCATCGCCAGCGCCAGTAGTCACGCCCGCACGCCCAATCAACAGGCCGCATTGGAAGGTACCACCTTCGCCGGTTTGACCATTGCCGGAACAGTAGCCGCGGGGCCAATCGGATTTATCGTCGGCGCGCTGGGCGGGGCATTCCTCGCCGACCAAAGCCGCCAGGCCAACAATGCCGAAATCGCCTTGCGGGACGCCGGTCAGAAGCAAGAGCAACTGCAACAGACACTGCAACAAAAAGAAGCTGATGTGAGCCGCCTGGGGGACCTGGCAACCCAGCGCATGACCTTCCAGGTGTTATTTGCTTCGGGCGCAGACACTTTGAATGAGCTGGACAAACAGCGCGTCAAAGCCCTCGCCGATCATCTCCACGCGAATCCCGAATTGGTGGTGAAACTTGACGGCCACGCGGACCCCCGTGGTACCGACGAATACAACAATGTGCTGTCGCAGGAGCGCGCCAAGGCGGTGAAGGATGCTCTAGAAGAACAGGGAATTGCGGCAGAGCGCATCAGCCATACCGGCCACGGCAACCGTTTTTCCAGTGCCCCTAAAGGCAATGAAGAGGCCTATCAGCAGGAGCGCCGCGTCGATATCACCATCGACACCCATGCGCCCGCCTACAGTGGCATTTGACAGACATTCCTCCTCGGAAAGCTTGCCCGCGTTCGCGGGCTTTTTTACGGGCGCGTCAGAGATTTGAGTGCGTATATGTCGTAACGGGAAGACTTACCCTCCAGGGCGTATGAAGGCTTTTGCGCATCGATGGCCGGCGCATGGCGCGGCCGTTTTACCACTACCCGATGGCTCGCCCCGGCGAGCGCGGCCTGCAGAAGAGCCGCGTCATCGAGATCCTGACCTATCACTTCGTGAAAGGCCTGCATTTCCTTTTTAACCGCTGCGGATTTCTGCCGCTCGGGAAACATAGGATCAAGATAAATAACTTCGGCCACCGGTGCGGTTTGCGCCTGCAGATAGGCAATGCTGTCCCCAGGTAATAAATGCAGGCGGGCGATGATTTCGCGCAGTTCAGCATCTTCGTACTCGGCGAATTGACGGGCGCGCTTCAGGCCATCCTGTAGTAACGCAGCAGCAATTGGCGAGCGCTCCATCATCATCACCTCACAGCCCAAGCAGGCCAGCACAAAGGCGTCGCCGCCGAGACCGGCGGTAGCGTCGAATACTCGCGGCTTGATGCCAGCGGTTACACCCACGGCCTTAGCGATCATCTGGCCTTTGCCACCGCCGTAAAGGCGGCGATGAGCGGCGCCCCCTGCGCAAAAGTCCACCTGAATACGCCCGTGTTTTTTGCCGTCCGTTGCCTGCAAATAAACGCCATCTTGCAGCGCAAAAACCAGACGGTAGGTGGCATTGTCACTGGTTTTATTAACTTCGACGCCCAATTCTGCGGCGCAGGCAGCGGCAGCCGGAGGGATGGCCGCGGCTTCGGTGAAAATTTCAATTGCACTGGTCATCGGGAATTATC
>JBQGED010000003.1:0-5490 GCA_052039425.1 Sphingobacterium griseoflavum
GCCCGCCGGATGCTCTTAAAACCGGCGCTAAATGACGATGCGCGGCTTTATGTCACAAAAATTAATGAAAATCAATATCATTTATATTTAGAATAGATTAACGTGATGGAATGCCGGGGCATTCCTCACCTACTTCCCTTCACTGTAGCCTAACGTCGCCCGCCATCTTGGCGGTTTTAATTAATCAATTCGCGTATACGGTTTGGGTCCGGCATACCTTTGACTTGGATTTCCGGCTGGTCGCCCGAGGTATAAATCTGGATGGCGCCGACGCCGAAAATCCGGTCAAAAAAGCTCTGATTCACTTTCACAGTGCGCACGCTGGCAATGCCAAATTCCACCCGGCTTTTGCTAAGCAGCCCTTTTTCGTAGCGGATCTCCTTGCTGGTGATGGTCAATGTTGAAGATTTACATTGCAGGTACCACCAAAGCAAAATCAGCAAACCCAACCCGAACGCCGCGATCAGCAAAATACTGGCGATAAAGCCGATGGGATTGTTTCTAAACATCGCCGGGTGTTCGGAATACAGAACTTCGCTCATAAAAGGGGCTCCTTCGCCAACGCAATGGCGGTCACTGTATCACTTAACTGTGATGGTTTTCTTCAAGCGAATGTCGCTGCTGGATGCGCCAACCTGAATTTCATATTTGCCGGGTTTGACGCGATACATCTTCTGCTGCTCATCGTAATAGGTGAAGTCCTTCGCTGTTGCGAGGGTAAATTCCAGATTTTGTGTTGAACCTGGTTGCAACTCCACCGCTTTAAATGCCCGCAGATTTTTAATGACGTCATTTTCCCCCCGCTGCAAAGGCCGCACGTAGACTTGCACCACTTCCGTTGCGGCCATTTTGCCGCGATTTTTGAGTCGTATGCGAACAGTCGCTTGCCCATCCGCGGCCAGCGTGGTTTTACCAATGCGAAGCTTGTCGTACTGGAAATCCGCATAGCTCAACCCATAGCCGAAAGGGTAAAGCGGTTTGTCTTCGTAATAACGATAGGTGCGCCCCTGCATGGAGTAATCTTCAAAGTGCGGCAATTTAGCGTCCGCTTTATAAAAGGTCACAGGCAAACGGCCGCCGGGACTGGCATCGCCGAATAAAACATCCGCCACCGCTGAGCCGCCGCGCTGGCCGGGGTACCACGCCATTAAAATAGCCGGCACATGTTGGTCCGCCCAATCGATGGCAATGGCGGAGCCGCCAGTGAGCACCAAAATAACGGGTTTACCGGCGGCGACCAAATCCTGCAGCAATTCACGCTGAGGTTTGGGCAAACGCAAATCCGTGCGATCACCACCCATAAAACCGGGATAGTTCACGCGCATTTCCTCTCCTTCCACATCACCGGTAAGGCCGCCGACAAAGACTACTACATCAGATTTTTTCGCTGCCTCCAGCGCCTCTTCGTAAGGCGATTTCGCTCCAGGCAATTGCCACGCTAAACGCACTTCGGCATCACGAATATCTTCAAAATATTCCAGTTTAATATCCACCGGTTTATTGGCTTGCAGCTGCACCTTCGCAGTTTTCCCGCTCAAGCGCTCCGCCAGTTGCCACGAATCCAACACGTTTTTATTGTCGATCAATAAACGGAATCCATCGTTGGCACTGACATGAAATTCATACTCGCCGGTTACCGGTGGTAAAAGTTTTCCCGTCCAGCGCACGCTGAAATGATCGCCGTCCAAAGCGTTATCTTTTTGCAATTCTCCGCGCGCCACCAAATCGTCCGTAGGCGCACCGCGATCCCAGCGAAAGGCGATGCGCGGGTCTATGCGGCGTAAAACAGGTTCGCCTCTTAAATCCGCACTGCGGAAATATTCCGCTTGCAGCCCCTGCTCGTTTGAATTGGCGGAAGGACGCAGATATTGCGGCTCAATCACCGGCGCTGCACGCGGTTCCTCCCGGCCTTCCACCAAATCCACACCGCGCGCGTAATACACCTGCGTGCTGGGCGAAACGGCGTCGCGAATGCCTTGCAAAATCGTTACAGGTTTTGCGGGCGTGCCGTAATAATTGCCGAGCAGCGACATGACTTCGTCGGCTGTCGGCCCGACAACCGCAATGGATTTAATGTCTTTGGATAAAGGCAGCAGCGGCTTTTTGCCGATTTTTGCGTTTTTCAACAGCACCAAAGATTTTTGCGCGGCGCGGCGTGCAAGCTCATCATGCTGTGGCGCCTGGTTGACCGAATAAGGTGTGCTCGTCCAAGGCACTTGTTCCGCCGGATCGAACATGCCGAGGCGAAAACGCGTGTAAAACAAGCGATGCAAAGCATCATCGAGTTCTGCTTCGGAAATAAGCCCTTGTTTTACCGCATTGGTCAAGGCCGCATAGGTCTTGCCGCAATTCAGCTCCAAGCCCTTTTTCACGCCGAGAGCTGCAGCCTCCTCCGCTGTCGCCACGATTTTGTGAAATTTGAATATATCTTCGATGGAGTCACAGTCGGATACCACATAACCTTTAAAGCCCCAATCCTTGCGCAAAATATCGATCAACAAACGCTGGCTAGCAGAAGCGGATTCACCGTTGACGCGGTTGTATGCGCCCATAACAGATGCGACATTGGCTTCCTGCACTAAGGCTTGGAATGCGGGCAAATAGGTTTCGTATAAATCGCGTTCGGTGGGCCGTGCATCAAATTCATGGCGATTGTGTTCGGGGCCGCTGTGCACGGCAAAATGTTTTGCCGTCGCATCGGTCTTGCGATATTTCGGATGATCGCCCTGCATACCTTTTACAAATGCGACGCCCATTCGGGAAGTCAAGAACGGATCTTCACCGTAGGTTTCCTGCCCCCTGCCCCAGCGGGGATCGCGAAAAATATTGATATTCGGCGACCAGAAAGTGAGTCCTTGATAGCGATTGCGCTGATCACGGCTGGAAAATTCGTTATATTTCGCCCGACCTTCGTCGCTGATGACCGTGGCAACTTCCAGCATCATGTCCGGATCAAAACTCGCGGCAAGACCAATTGCCTGCGGAAATACTGTCGCGGCTCCCGCTCGTGCAACACCGTGCAGTGCTTCATTCCACCACTCATATTTCGGCACCCCCAAGCGTTCGATGGCAGGAGCATCGTTTTGCATTTGTGAGACTTTTTCTTCCAGAGTCATGCGCGACACCAGATCCGCTGCGCGCTCTTCGAAGCTGCGATTAATGTCTTGATAAACAGGTGTCTCTGCCTGGCTTTGCGATGCAAACAATGCGGCAAAAACGAAAATGAGGGAGCGATTTTTTTTAGTGATCATCGATCTTATTCCGGTTGAAAAGATTAAAAGGAAACGCCCGGACAAAGGTGTTGGTGCATATCGCCTCGACCGGTGAGGCATTTCAGATCCGCTCTGGTTTTTATTATCCGTTTTTGCGAGCGTTGATAATTCCTTTGGTCGGCGCACGCCTGCGCCGACCAACAGTTTAGACCATCATCCCAAACTTGCCGCCAATAACTCCCGCGTGTAGGCCTGTTGCGGGTTACTAAGAATCTCGTCTGCGGCGCCACTTTCAACAATTTTGCCATTACGCATCACCAAAACATGGTGGCTAAGCGCACGGATAACTTTGAGATCGTGACTGATCAACACATAGGAAAGCTGATAACGCGCCTGCAGGTCGCGCAGCAGGTCGATTACTTGCACTTGCACGGCGCGGTCAAGAGCGGAGGTCGGTTCATCAAGGAAAATCAATTCCGGGCTGAGCACCAGTGCACGCGCAATAGCGATGCGCTGGCGCTGGCCACCGGAAAATTCGTGGGGATAGCGATGGCGGGTTTCAGGATCCAGGCCGACGTCCTGCAGAGCTTTAATCACTGCGGCTTCATTTTCCTCAGCGCTGGCCGATTTTTTATGAATTTCCAAACCTTCAGCAACGATTTGCTGCACCGTCATACGCGGGCTGAGGCTGGCGAACGGGTCTTGAAAAACCACTTGCATCCGACTGCGCAGCGGCCGTGTTTCGCGCTGGGATAAATCCTGGACCGGTTGATTATCGAGAATAATCTCACCACTGCTGCTCAACAGTCGCAACAGTGCCATGGCCAGCGTGGATTTACCGGAACCACTTTCACCGACAATGCCAAGAGTGGAGCCCTGCGGCAGCTTGATCTCCGCATGATCCACCGCTGTAAGAAATTTGCTCGGCGCGCGTAAAAAGGGTTTTTCCAACGGAAAACGCACAGTCAATTGCCGCGCCTGTAATACCAACGGGGCATCGGGTTGAGCGGGCAGAGGTTCGCCGCGTGGCTCGCTCTGCAATAAATGGCGGGTGTATTCGTGCTGCGGAGTGGCGAAAAGCGCTTCGCGGGTATTCTGCTCGACCAATTCGCCGCGACGCATCACGGCGACGCGGTCACTAAAATGCCGCACCACGCCGAGATCGTGAGTAATCAACAGCATCGCCATGCCGAGTTCGCGTTGCAGGTCGCGCAGCAATTCCATGATCTGCTTTTGCACGGTTACATCCAGCGCGGTGGTCGGCTCGTCGGCAATTAATAATTCCGGTTTATTGGCGAGTGCCATGGCAATCATCACGCGCTGCCGCTGACCGCCGGATAATTGATGGGGATAGGCTTTGAGTTTGCTCGCGGGATCCGGAATTCGCACGCGCGCCAATTGTTCGAGCACGGCATTGCGCAATGCATCTCCGCGAATGTCATTGTGCAGCCGCAAAACTTCGCCGATTTGTTTTTCCACCGTATGCAATGGATTGAGCGCGGTCATGGGTTCTTGAAAAATCATGCCTATGCGATTGCCGCGCAGATGGTTCATGGCTTTTTCTGTCAGCCCCAACAGCGATTGTCCGGCAAATATAATTCTGCTCTCTGGCGGGTGCCAGGCGTGGGGGTAAGGCAGCAGTTGCATAATCGCATGCGCAGTTACGGATTTGCCGGAGCCGGATTCGCCCACCAGTGCCAAGGTCTCGCCTTGTGCCACGGAAAAACTGACATCGCGCACCACCGTTTGCGCCTGCGCACCGTGGCCGAAAATCACTGAAAGGTTCTGAATCTGTAACAAAGGGTGATCGGCCATGCGCTTATCCTTTACGAACCAAACGCGGATCGAGAGCGTCACGCACGCCTTCGCCGATAAACACCAATAATGTAAGCATCAGCGATAACACACCAAATGCGCTGAGTGCGAGCCAGGGCGCATGCAGATTATTTTTACCTTGCGCCACCAGTTCGCCGAGAGATGCGGAACCGGGTGGTAGGCCGAAGCCGAGAAAATCCAGAGAGGTCAAAGTGCCAATGGCCCCCGTCAACAAAAATGGCATAAACGTCAAAGTCGCTACCATCGCATTGGGCAGAATATGGCGAAACATAATTCGACTGTTGCTTACGCCGAGCGCCCGCGCCGCACGCACATAATCCAGGTTGCGGCCGCGTAAAAATTCCGCGCGCACCACATCCACCAAAGATGTCCAGCTAAACAACAACATAATGCCGAGCAACCACCAGAAATTCGGCGTGATAATGCTGGCGAGAATAATCAA
>JBQGED010000004.1:0-13742 GCA_052039425.1 Sphingobacterium griseoflavum
TTTTTTTTTTTTTTTTTTTTTTTTTTTTTTTTTTTTTTTTTTTTTTTCTATTTTTTTCAATTATATTTAAAAATTTTTTTTTTTTTGTTGTTTTCTAACTGGCCATCCCCCACCCGACATTGAACTCCGGCGTCTCAATTATCCCTCCGATTCCACAAAAGGATCTGTCCAGTCCGATGGCGACATTTCACACCGCTCCAGAATTGGCGTGAAATCGGGATTCAATTCCCCGGAGATGACTCCGTCTATCCACTCGTAGCGGGCACGCTGCCAGCGCAGCATCTCTTGCACTTCAGCTTCATAGCTGCCCAGAACCAGGCGTGTGAACCAAGCGCATTCGGTCCACACCCGCGACCAGAGCGCAAAATTGTCCGCCTGTTTGACCGATAGCCAGTCTGCGCGTACTTCGGCATAACGCAGCAGCTGCTCGAATACACCAGCTTCTTTTAAAGCATTCCAGCGTGCTATGGCTTTGTCGGTAAATGCAGGGTCCTCCAGCAGGCGAGCGAACCAGGGCGTTTCGCGCAGCAGCAGACCACGCGGGTCGATGAGCGGTTCCTGGCCGGAATTGCCCAGGGACAGATCAAAATCCCACACAGGGCCGAAGAACAACTTTCCATCGCGTTTTTTGTAGAGGAAAAAACTAGCGATGCCGCCGTCGACATTTTTGAAAAATTCATTCAGTAGGTAATAGTTGACTGCCGAATCCACGTCTATATAGGCGGCGTAGCCTGTGGCCGGGTCTGCAAAGTTTTCCCCAAACAAAGCAGTTTCTGTATCGACTATATATTGGGTGATGTAATTGCGTTGCGCGGTGAGTTCTTCGGTGAGCAGATCTTCCGGCTCATGCAAACAAAAAGGATTCATGCCATGTTCTGAATCCACACAGAACGTTTTTTCGCGCTCGGTGTTTCGGGTGCCTTCGCAGAAAGGTGAATAAGGCCACACCTGCGGGTTTTCGCAATAATCGGTCGTCATACGAAAATCGACTTCGAGCAGATAACCGCCACTGATGGTCGGCAGCTCCGTATCTTCTGCCTCTAGATCAGGCACATTGATACGATTCTTCGCCAGGCGTATCTGCTCCACCAGCTGGTAGATGCCCCTGTATTGGTTATTGATGGTCAACTCCACATGCCTGTCCCGCACGGTGTATTCAAATCCCATTTGGCGGCTCAAGGTGAAAGCGACATCGTTGCGAATCAGCGTTTTGTCGGCGTAATTGGCCAGCAATACCCAGTGCCTACTGGCGGGCATGCCGAGCATTTCCGTGGCCGTTTCGAGTTTCAGTCGGAAAGGTTTTTTCGGCCAGTCCCAGGAGGAATTACCGCGCCCGCGAATCTCCATGTCACCGCTTGCGATTACAGGCCCTACGCTGGATTCCCGCACCTCAAAGGTACCTGTTAGATACTCTTCCTTGCTGACAATGGGTGCCTGGCCAGCTGTGGTGATGTGTATCTGGGGCAGATCAGTGGCAATGCCTCTTGGGAACCAGTCGGGGTCCTGCCCAGCCAGTCCGGAAGATGCACTTGAAGATGACGAGGACGAGGAGGAGCTGGAGGAAGAGGGGGGTTGCGCGCTGCTGGATTTACCTCCGCCATCGCTACAGGCGGAAATCAGGCCACAAATTGCAATTCCACACACTAGATTGATCCATTGCTTCATAGACTATGCCTTTATAATCACCACCCGATCCGGGGGTTGCTGTTTATTGTTTTGAGCCGTCTATTCAGCCAGAAGCGGCGTCGGATTGCCATGCCCATTTTGGGAGTCACCAGTGCAATTCAGACCTGAGTCGCAATCAATTTTTTGCAGGCATGGCTATTTTAAAAACTGCTGAATGATTCATGAGTAAACAAACCCAGGAGAACCGATGTTTCATCAGTGACGCGAAATTTTTCGAGAATGGGATTGTTTAGTTTGTCCTTGGTGGACGCTGTGATTGATAACCAATTCATGAGTCGTTGGCGGTTTTAAAAGATCTCAATGTGGTCGAATAAAACTCCTGTACGTAGCGCAGACGTTAAATCCTGATGATCGGCCTTCATTTCGTGGGACTGTGGTTAAGCGCAACGGAGATCGATAAACTTGTTGACAACCCTAGGAAAGAGCGTAAGCTGCCTCACCAGCAAGTAAGAAAGCTCGTATTTATTCTCTTCATCTCGAACCTGCACCTCTCGCAATTCGTCCTGTAGTCTATAAGTAGTCTCAACTTCCCTGCAAAACGTCCCGGTTTACGGGTTTATATTTCTTTTCTACAGGATTTATCCATGTCTAATACAGTTACTGGAACCGTTAAATGGTTCAACGAAGCGAAAGGTTTTGGTTTTATTGAGCAGCAGTCTGGTCCAGATGTTTTTGCTCACTTCAGTGCCATCGCTGGCAACGGTTTTAAAACTCTGACTGAAGGTCAGCGCGTTCAATTTACCGTTACCAAAGGCCAAAAAGGCCCACAAGCTGAAAATATCGTACCGGCTTAATCGCCGTTAATTGGTCCCCCAATCGGGTTTGAACCAATTGTTTTACCTAGAAGGCAAGACAAGTGTCTTGCCTTTTTTATGCGTGTTCTAAAGCTTTGAGGCTGCTAAAAAGCCGTGTATTCACTCGGCTCCGGTCAACGCCCTAGGACTCCAGGCGCCGACGCACCGTCAGCAAGCCGCTTATCGCCAAAAAACACCATCCACTGCTACCGCCGCCAGCGCCGGAATCGCCAGAGCTGGATGTGGTTGAGGATGACGAACTGGATGAGCTGCTCGACGAGGACGACGAGCTGCTTGATGATGACGAACTTGATGAAGACGTATCGTCGATTTTGCGCACGAGAATGGAGCTGAGAGATCCCCATGAGCTAGGTGTGGGGATAGGTGTGCCGCCATCCCAGGGCCAGAAATCAATGAGTGGCGTGAGGGCAATTGTAACGCTGCCGTCAGTGACGTCGACTTCAAATGGATCCGGCTTTAAAAGCGCCTGGAATCCGACCTCTGCATAAATATCGAGATCTTTGAGAACGATTTGGTCTTCAATCGTCACATTGAACATGCGCTTGAGGGGTTCTTGATAGCGAAATTCCACAAAGCCGAGTTCTACAGAAACCCGCTGCGCGCTCACGGGAATTTCAATTGTGAAATTGCCAGTGCGAACGGATTGATAAAGCTCGTTGCCGTCGCCACCGGTCACGGGTTCTGAATAAAGATGAGTGGCGATTGAGTATCCGTCTGCCGCGTAATAAATGCCTTCGGCCTCAACGTGATAGCCGGCGGCGCCCACATTAATTGCGGCGAGTACGTCCGGCGGATTGGGCGGAACCCAGCCCTTCGTTTGTTCCGTCACCGCGCAAGCCTGATCCTCGTTTTGTATGCCCATGCCATCGCCATCCGGATCTGCGCTTATGTTGCAGCAAATGGGCATGCCATCCTGTTCTCCGCAGTTTAGGGGACGGTTGACGCCTGAGACTGTGATGTCGACACTGCCGCTGCTTCGGTAAGCTTCGGTCATAAAAATCATGTAATCAATGTCTTCTAACACCCACCCTTTGGATTCCCAGGCGGCCAAATGGTTGGAGATCGTAATCGTGCCGCTGACATCGCCCCAAGGTTTTCTCGGATTGCGCACACTGTAGATCTCGTAGCTGATCGGGCTGCCTAAGGGCACGTTGAGGCAGACGACTATATCGTAGGTCGCGCCGTCGCTCTGGAAGCTGCCAGCATGTCCGCCACCGCATGACGAGGGGTTGAAAGAGCCATAGGTTTCCACAATGTAGAAATCAGGCTGCCGATCTTTAGCTCTGGCCGTGCCATATAAGGCCAAATAAGTATGTTCCTGGTCGGAGCTGGGATTAAATTCGCCGGAATATTGCAAAACTTTGTAGCGATTGCCCGGATTCCAACCCTTGCCGCCGAACCAAGTGACACCTTCGTTCCACTGAGCGGTATATCGGCCTGCCTCACGCAAGCCAAAGGTTAGGTTTGCAGATCCTGTCTCCGGCATTACCCATCGCTTGAGGTTATAGTAAAAGCCGTTGTGCATGCCTTCTTCAAAATTGTTTATATCCCTATTGGCGTCCTGAGCCATTGCAGAAGAACTAAAAAGCGCCAACAGCAGGCTGGGCAAGATTAATTTTTTGGAAAAATAAGCGCGCCTTAGCTTTTCAGAAAATAACGATTTTTGGCAGAAATGGATCATTGAATTTCCCTTTGTTTGTATTTTTAAATCTTTTAATACGTGGTGATAGTTAATTCACGCAGTTCTAACCGACGCGTCATGAGACAATATGCGACGGACTATCAATAAACTGATTATTAATAAAAACCACCACCCACTGCCACCTCCACTCGTACCGGAATCACCAGAGCTGGATGTGGTGGATGATGAAGAACTGGATGAGCTGCTTGATGATGACGACGAGCTACTGCTTGATGATGACGAACTTGATGAAGACGTATCGTCGATTTTGCGCACGAGAATGGAACTTAGCGCTCCTATGTGACTAGGATCGGAGGTAATGGCAATGGAGAGAATGCCGTCAGTAACATCAACTTCAAATGGCTCGGGTTTCCAGAGTGCCTGGTAACCGACTTTTTCATAGATATCGAGGTCCGTCAGAACGAGTTCGTCTTCAATTGCTACGTTGAAAATGCGCCAACCGGCTTCCTGGTAGTCCAGCTCCACAAAACCGAGTTCTACGGAAACCCTCTGTGCGCTCACAGGAATATCAAAAGTGAAATTGCCATGGAGCGCGGATTGATAGACGGCGCTGCCACCGCTGCCGACCACATCTTCATTCGTTGTTAAAATAAAGTGTTCGCCGTCTTTGTAGCCATGTGGCTCGTAATAAATACCTCCGGCCTCAATGTGATGCTTTCTGTTGCCAACATTAATCGCCGCCAGCACGTCCGGCGGATTTGGCGGATACCAGCCATTGGTTGCTTCTGTTACCGTGCACATCTGACCATTGTTTTGTGTACCTATATCATCACGATCCGGATCTGCACTTATATCGCAGCAGATGGGCACACCACCCCATACACCACAGTCAACTGGTAGGGCGGCATCTATTATGGTGATATCGGCTTTACCGGAGCTCTGATAACTTTCGGTGCCGAAGATCATGAAATCAAGATCGTCGAATACCAGCCCGTTGGATTCCCATGCAGCAAAATGGTTGGCAACTGTAATCGTACCGCTGACTTCGCCCCAGGGTTTTTTGAAGTTGCGTACACTGAATACCTGATGGGTCACGGGATCCAAGCCGATCACGTTGTCGCGACTGCAGGTGCTTATATCGTAGGTTGCTCCGTCGCTCTGGAAGCTGCCGTAAGTCTTTCTACGATCGGAAGAGCATGTTGCGGGATTATAATGACCATAACTTTCCACTATGTAAAACTCAGTGAGTGGCTTTCTGGCCCAGCCAAATAAAACCAGACTTGAATTTTGCGAGTATGAATTGAATCCGTAGTTGAAGGTGCCGGAATAGGTCAATACTTTGTCGCGACTACCCAGTTTCCAGCCGATACCGCCACGCCAATTGAAAGTATCCTTCCACTCGGCTGTATATCGGCCAGCCTCGCGCAATCCGAAGGTAACACTCGCTTTCGATGGTCTCTGTGTCCAGAAATTATAATAAAAGCCGTTATGCATCCCGCTCTCGGAGGTTGTTATATCCCTATCCGGGCTCTGAGCAATCACTGAAGAACCAAAAAACGCCAATAGCAGGCCAGATAGAATGGCTTTGCTGCAAAAACAGGTTGGCTTAGATACTAATTTTGTGCGGAACCCGATCATTGAATTTCCCTCGTTTTTTATTTTTGAAATTCACTAATGAATGCGTGGCGATAATAAATTCGCGGGAATCTGACAGAAGTGTTATGAGACCACGTGCGACGGACTATCAATAAACCGCTTATTAATAAAAACCACCAGCCGCTGCTGCCGCCGCTTGTACGAGAGTCGCCAGAGCTGGATGTGGTTGAAGATGAAGAGCTGGATGAGCTTGAGGAACTGCTGCTTGATGATGACGAACTTGATGAAGGCGTATCATCGATTTTGCGCACGAGAATGGAGCTGAGTACCCCATGGTTGGGATTGGACGTAATAGCAATAGAGAGGCTGCCGTCATTGACTTCAACTTCAAATGGGGCGGGCTTCCAGAGGGTCCTGTATCCTGCTTCCGCATAAATATCGAGAGCGACAAGTACGGGACTATCTTCAATTGTGACGTCGAATGTGCGCATGCCGGCTTCCTGAACTTGTGGCTCCACAAAACCAAGTTCTACGGAAACCCGCTGTTCGCTCACCGGAATTTCAATGACAGTATGGCCGTATCGATAGGATTGATAGACCGCGCTGCCGCCGCCACCTAGGACATCTGCATCCGAGATGAAACCAATCGAACCAGTAGTGCTATCGCTAAGTGGTGCGTAATAAATTCCGTCGGCTTCCATATGATATTTGACGCCACCTACATTAATCGCAGCCAGTACATCCGGCGGATTCGGTGCATACCAACCCCTCGTTGCTTTCGTTACCTTACACACCTCGCCATCGTTGTGCGTGCCTATGCCATCACCATCTGGATCCGCACTTATGTTGCAGCAAATGGGCAGGCCATCCTGCTCACCGCAGTTGAGAGGCTGAGTGACATCTGTCACGGTGATATCGGAACTGCCACTGCCACTTTTAGCCTCGGTCATAAAAGCGATGAAATCAGGAGCGTCGAAAACCAGCCCTTTGGATTCCCAGGCTTCAAAATGGTTGGCAAGGGTAATCGTGCCGCTGACATCCCCCCAGGGCTTTTTGGGATTGCGCACGCTGAATACATGCGCGTTTATCTGCGAGTTTAAGCCAACGTATTTACAGGTGATGATGTCGTAGGTCCCGCCATCGCTCTGGAAGCTGCCGTAAATCTCCTGGCTAAGAGGCAGGCAGGGTACAGGTCTGTGAGGGCCATAAGTTTCCACTATGTAATAAAACGTCGTTAGATTTTCGGGCCAGGCATTTAAAGCCAAGTTGGAATCATGCAGGTTCTGATCTAGCCCGGGATTAAATTTGCCGGAATACTGCAAAGTTTTGTTGCGGCCGCCGGAATTCCAACCTATGCCGCCGAGCCATTGGGTCTTTTCGTTCCACTGAGCGATATATCGGCCCGCTTCACGCAATCCAAAGGTGATATCTCCGTTGTTCACACCCGACCGATTTATCCAGAGGTTGTAGTAAAAGCCGTTGTGCATGCCTTCTTCTGTGGCTGCTAAATCCCTATCTGCGTCCTGAGCATTTGCCGAAAAAACAACAAGCGCCAATAGCACGCCGGGAAGAAGGGATTTGCCGGACAAATACGCCGGTTTTAGATTTGAATGGAATATCGATTTGAAGCAAAAACGGGCCATCGCGATCCCTCTGTTTTATTCTGAAGTCAAAATAAGAGGTGGATATCTGCGGCCAAAGCTACTGCTTATGATTCTTCCCTGACCGGTTTTTACCGCCCGATTTTACCCTCGCGAAGTGTGCACTTAGCTTAGGTTTTTGCTCATTTCGTTACCTGAGTCACAGCTGGAGTTAGGAAGTCTTTACGGCTATCTAAATGGAGGCTTCCAAATTGATGCCAATGAGAAAAAGCATCAAGAAAGTGTTAATAATTTTATCATCGGTCATTGTGCCTGCGAGTGGACCGGCTTAGGCGTTCAATCCTCTTAAGCATCTTCGGGGATGCTTAAGCTAAACTAGATGGATCTCGATAGGGGCAGAAAAATGGCACGTACAAGAATAAGCTGGGTTGACTGGAATAGGGCTGGTCTTATATCAATTTGCTCGGGTTTTGCGTGCTTCCGGATGAAGTGCTAATGATTCCGGTACGTTATACCATGGTAATAGCAGCCATGTTTGTCTGTTCATGCGCCAGTGGCCCTAAGAACAACGTCGGCGCAGCCTATGATGCAGATAGCAGCTACTGCCAAGAGCTGATGCGGAAGGCGTATCAACCGACCCGACTTCCAAGCAATACCCCTCCCTCCCCCAACCAACCTCCACCGTCTGATCGCCAGTTATATGAGGAAATGTGCGAACCTGTCAGCGCTTTGCAGGCAAGAGAGGAAAAACGGCAAATTCGCTTGGGAGGCGTTGAGAAATCGTGGTTGCGAAGGATTTTGAAGGCCTTATTTTAAGCGGCATTTTGTTAGCTCTTAGGAGAATCGAACAGAACAGTTCAACCCTTAATATTTGATTCGATATATGAAGAAATACATCTGGTTGGTAGTACTGGCAGTTCCACCTCTTGTTGCCATGGAGTTCGGCGCTCCCAAATGGCTGATTATTGTTTTATTCGCAATTTTTGCGTTTTACGCAAGCACAATCAATCCCAGGTTTAAAAAGTCCGAGAATAAGGAGATCAGCCCCTTTGTCATTCTCTTTATTATCGCGGGTCTGGTAATGGGTGTCGTACTTTTGCGGTGGATGGGTGCGCTGATGCGCTAGATTTGCGCGTCATAGCTCGCGAGTGAAGGCGAGGCAAAGCCTCTGGCTATAACTACGATAAATTTCAATTAGAGAAAAACAATGCAAAGGCAGTATGTCTCTTTGTTTCTGTGTGTAATTCTTTCCACAATTTTTGGCTGTGTGGGAAAAACCAAAAGCAGACCTGAACCTGGAACAGTGGAGGCGGCAATTGACGATTGCCGGAGAGAGCAGCAGGTTTATCATCAGATGATGGGAAAAAAGCAGGGCTACCAAAATGAGGGTAATGAAATCATTCGTAACCGAGTATTTGAGGGCGTGCCGCATTTCGATTTTCAAGAATGCGTGGAGCGGAATATGGAGAGTCATGTAATAAGAAGCAGCGGCCGGAAATGAGGTGTCGTTATTGGTATAAATGATGCGCGATCTATTTGATCCTAAGATACCCCGCTGTTGATAAGCTGGGTGGAGGTGTAATAAGGGCGGCCAAGGCCGCCCTTTCACCATTAGCCGGAGCGATCTCCATTATTAATTTCAGGTGTCTCCACCGCCTCGTCGACCGGTTGTACCGGCTCTGGGGTGGCGGCAGTGGCGCCGGTTGAGAGATAGGTTTCGAATACTTCCAGGCGATCCGGCAGGAATACGTCCGTCAGAGCTGGCGACAACAGGAAAATTCCGTCGGAAGCAAACTCGTTGACATGCACAAACCCGGCGGAATTGGGCCAGCTTAAGCCGGGGCCGACGGCGTCGGGCGCGGTTAAGCCGAATGCTCCAGGTTCGTGACAGCCGCCGCAAGTCATGGCGACAGCGCGGTTGATTACCTGTTCCACACTCAAATTGCTGCGCACGTTGTCCAGGCTCAGGCTAATTCGACTTTCGAATTGCGAGCCTCTGCTTGCTTCAAATTGCACTCTGAAATCGTTCTCGGAGATGTCGCCACTGGCGTGACTCTCAATATTATTAAATTGGTCGTCATAGGAAGGCATGCTGATAAAAGAAATCCCTCCAACCAGAGACAACACGCCGTTGCTGAACTGCGTAAGAAATTGCGTGCCGTTGGTCATGTCGAAGAGTGAGGCCATGGGGTTGTTTTTGACTGTAACGATTTTGAGAGTATTAAATCCTCCGTCCGTAGAAATTTTGTATTCCTTTAAATTCCAGCCCTGGAAAAAATCGCTAAATTGGTTGGTGCGAATCTGTCCGCTTCCCTCAACAAAATTTTCTATCGCAAATACCGGCTGCACTCCGCTTGCAGGTAAACCATTCAAGTAAAAATTGCGTAATCTCAGCCCGCGTTCGGCTGCGGAATTCACGTCGCTCAATTGATGCCAAAACTGCGCGACGGGTAGGCAACCCGCTTCGTTGCCAGGCAACGGGTTCGGTATCTCCGCTTCAAAGATCAAGAAGTTGCGCCCGCCAAGATCACCGGGAAGGGCAAAGATCATACGGGCTTCACCGCAGTGCTCATGTTGTAACCGGTCGCGCAAATCGAGTCGATTGACCATCGCGATGGGAATATAACGGCTGAGAAAAAGCTCGGGATCTTCTGCTTGCGTAGCTTCCAGGCGCGGGCAGTCCACCGGATCTCCCAGGTGTTCTGTTGCGCAGGGAGCGGCACCAGTGCCAATTGAGGTTTCCGCGGAGTTTTGCGCATCCCACATGCGGCTGAACAGCGTATTCGCATCAATTGGATCCGCAGGATTTTCTGCGGAAAGTTGGTCCGCGAAGAGCGTGAAAATATCGGCCAAAGAGATATTCACCTCGGCTAATGTGGCTTGATCATGGACTATCAAGGAACGATCTATATCGATATCCGGATCGAAGCGGTTGATCACAACTTGAAAGGTGCTGATCTGCGTCGATAGGGAATAAACATAGGTTCCGCTTTCCCGATCGCGAAATGACCTGCTGCCGGAGGCTGAGGGTTCTGATATGGGTTCGCCGTTTTCCAGCAAAACACTATTGGAAAATGGTGAATTCCAGGTAATTTCATAGGTGCCAGTAACGCGGTTCAGCGTTGGCGCATTGAGAGAATATTTGATGATTCTTTTGATATCACTGAAGGCGCTGCAGTTCTCGTTCGCATCACACTGCCGCACGCGCCAGCCGAAATGGCCTATGGTGCTATTGGAAAATCCCCATCCGGTATTTTGCGTCGAGGTGAGCGAAAGACTTTCCAAGATTTGACCGTCTTCGTCCAAAAGAAGCTGTTCGACTTCATAGCGCGCGGCACCTGCAATGGGTTGCCAGGAGAATCCGCCACTTTGCACCGTTTCCATAGGTGTAGGATCGAGGATTTGTGTAGCCTCCATATTGGCGACAGCGGTATCGACACATCCTGGAAATGAAAAATTACCGGTTTTGGCACCAAGAAGGCCGAACGTAACACTTGCTCCGGGTTGAATAACGCCATTCCAAGTGGCGTTATTAAAAGTAATGGGTGAGGTACTGGACAGAACGCTGTCCCAATGGGTTTGGATGGTGCCGTTCAATCCATTTAATTGGACGGACCAATTACTAACGACTTGCGATTGATTGTTGGTAACACGATATTCCCCCCGGAATCCGGTGTCCCAAATGTTACTGGTGCTGGCAATAAGCTCGCACTGCAGTGCGAGTGCATCTGGATGAAGGAAAAACATAGGTGAAGCTATGACGATACTGCGTAATAAAGGAAACCTTTTCACGATACCCACTCCTATAAAAGTCCGTGACACAACTCCATGGCGTCGCAATTGCGGATTTCACGTCTCCAATCCGAAATCCACGTCAACAAATATCTGTTGCAGCTGGTTTTTTAGGCATAGATATCCCAACGGACGAACTATAGAGTTGCCCGGCAGCTACGCCATAAAGTTGCATAAATGTGACATGATTTGCGAGAAAAGCGTTAACGAGTTAACGCAATGGCGAATCTATAGATCGGCGTACAGCCTGTAAAGATCAGAAAAATGAAAGGAGTGACATTCTTTTTTACGCGCTTTCTATAGATAAGTTGCTTTTTCGCCAAGCGCATGCAGACGCAGATCTGCGGTGAAAAACGGGGGAAATTTGATTTAACTTTGAGTTAAAACAAGTCAACAAATCGAGGCTCAGTTTTCTCCACATCAATGAGTGAGTTCAAGTACGCCAAAGCCTCGTTTTGAGATTACCGCTGCCGGGAAAAAAGATGGGGGTTTTTTTCGATAAAGTGTTCAATCCAGCGCTCTAAAAATGAGGTGCTTCCCACCACCTTTAAGTGATAATAACCAAAAACGCTGATCACCAATGCACCAAGGGTATCCACGATTAAATCCACCATGGTATCCAATAAGCCGGAAGGGTCGTTGAGCATGGGTTTTTGCATGTTGGTGCCGAACAGTGTGTCCATACCGAATTCAAAAATTTCCCAAAGCGCACCCAAGCCTACCGCAAATAGAAAGGCAAAAAACGCAACAAACCCTGGTTTGAGCTGCATGCCGATTTTTTCGATTTCATTTAAAACATGAACCAGCAAAAAGCCGACTATGCCGAGTAACAAGCCGGAGGTTGTATGTAACACAATGTCCCACCACCAAAAGCGGGTGTAGTAACCACGCACTTCACCTAAAAATAGTGAGGCAAACACAAAACCGATACCCATTAACTGAAACTGCGGTGGGATGTGAACACGAAAGCGACGTTCCACAACAAAAGGGGTAAGCGTAATGCCGATAATGCCGGCGGAGGTAAAGGCAGGTAGCCAGTTCTGTTGCCAAAGGGCAAGCAGCAGTTCCAGAAACAAAATTCCTTGGAGAACATAACAGATGCGGCGGTGTACGGATAACGAACTCATAGTTAGCAATCGGTAAGTGCAGTCGTTCACTATTTTCGCACACTCTCTACAGAATGAATCCAAAAATCATATTTTCTCACTGCGCTCGATTTCAACGGCCTGCGGAGGTTCCAGAAATTCCCAATAGTGCGCACTACTTCAGGATTTATATCAACAGCGGATATAACCTATGGCGTTTATGCAACTTAAACGTCCAGTGAATAAGGATTTTGTGATGCGAATGTTAATATCCACCATGCGAAGGTGCGCGTTGTGCCATCTAATTGCCGGCGTCGCTGTACCGCTAATCAGTTATTCCGCCGATGATGGCACGCAAATGAATGAATCTTTCCGCATTAATTATGCGGGATATTTGCCACAAGCCAGTAAGCTCGCGTTTTATCTGGTCCCGAATCGTGGTGCAATTCAGTGGCATATTCAGGGCACGAACTGCATCGGCTCGTCTGATCGCTATGTGAGCAATGATAAGAGCTCCGGCGATAGTTTCTATGTGATCGATTTTTCCGGCTGTACTCAGCAGGGCGAGAATTTGCGCGTGCAGGTGGGGCAGGACCAATCACAACCTTTCGATATCAGCCCTGATCCTTATGGTGATATCAAATACAAATTCTTTGATTATTTTCGCGATCACGAAACCAGCGCCACTTTCACCAATGCCAAAAATAACTGGGCAACGGGACTGTCGTTGGAGTTTCGCTATGTGCGCGATGCCGGGGATAACGGCGCTTATCCGACCAATACCGCAGAGGCATCTTGGGCGCTAATCAATTTGTTGGAAACCTATCCCAATGTTAACCGCTACTATGCTGATGGCCTGGCTGGCGCGCGTACGGTATACGAGCAGTTAAAAATTCTGACTGAGCAATTCCATCATATCTTGGCACATGGTGGTTCGCATGCGATTCCGAAATTCCACACCAACGTGAACCCAATTTGGGCTGATTGTTCGCCGCACAGCAGTGGCACCTGTATTGCCGAGCCGGAAACCAAAGCCACATTTGCCACCGCCCGCGCCATGGCGGCCATGGCGCGCGTGCATCAGCAATTTAATTCGCAAAGCGATGCCGAGGCAGCTTATGCATTGGCGCAGCGCGCCTGGAATGGCGCACGCAATAATCCAGTGAAGTGTAATCAGCCGGATGCATTCGGTGGTGAGGGCGGGTTTTATCCCGATAACGATCCTTACAGTTTGTGGCGCGATCCGAAAAAGCCGCGGGACAACTGCTTCCCTCATAAAAACAATACCGAAGACGACGAATACTCCGCTGCAGTGGAGTTGTATTTAGCAGCCTTGAAATTAAATCGCGCCAACGATGCCAGCCAGTATCGCAGTATAGTGGTTGGTCATCCGCGTTTTGATGAAGCGACGTCTTACTGGTGGGGCGCTGTAGCGACAGAGGGCAGTTTGTCTCTATTGAGCAACGAAGCTTTGCATGACATTGATTTATCCAATCTGAAATCCAAATTAACCGACAAAGCCAAC
>JBQGED010000005.1:0-2000 GCA_052039425.1 Sphingobacterium griseoflavum
TTAGCCAGCGCCGTTCAAACGCGCCCGCAAGAAATTCCAAAACATCCTGTTCCAAATTGTCCGCCTGGGGAAATTTGCGTTGCAATTCCTCCACAATATCTTGAATGGTGGTGCTGCCATCGCAGCGTGATAATATTTCGCCGCCGCTGAAATTCAGTTTGATCATACCCTCCGGGTACAACAACACAAAAGCCTGCTGCGCCTCTTCCCACTGCAAGCGAAAATGCGGATTAATGTTGGGAATCCAACCCATTTTTAATGACATTGTGTCAGTCATGGGCAGGTGCCTCGCAGTTGTGATAGGGCGGAGTTTGATGTACGTAGGCCATGGTCATGGCATCGAGCATGGTCCACAAAATATCGAGTTTGAATTGCAGAATATTAAGCGCGTGCTCCTGCTGCTCCCGGGTGACAAAATAATTCAGGGTAACGCGCAGGCCGTGTTCAACATCGCGGCGCGCTTCATTGAGCCGGCCGCGAAAATATTGGTAGCCGCTAGGCTCGATCCAGGTGTAATAAGTCGGCCAATTATCCAGACGGCGCTGGTGAAGATCTGGGGCAAATAATTCGGTGAGGGACGAACACGCCGCTTCCTGCCAGGTGGCGCGACGGGCGAAGTTCAAATAGGCATCCACCGCAAAGCGCACACCTGGCAATAAATGGCGGTGATCCAATAATTCTTCACGGCTCATGCCGCAGGCTTCGCCAAGACGCAGCCAGGCTTCTATACCGCCTTCCTCATCAGCGCGACCGTCGTGATCAATAATGCGTTGCACCCACAAACGCCGGGCATCGCGGTCGTCACAATTGGCGAGAATCGCAGCATATTTGATGGGAATAGTCGTCTGATAATAAAAACGATTTGCCACCCAGCCGCGAATTTGTTCCGGTGTGCATTGGCCGCTGTTCATGGATATATGGAACGGGTGATGAATATGGTAGTAAGCACCTTTTGCACGCAGGCGGCGCTCAAACTCATCGCGGGACCAAGGTTGATTTGGTTCCGTCATTACGAAAATTCCAGTTCCATGCCGTCGTAGGCAACTTCAATTTGGTGGCGGGCGAGTTCTGCGCGTTCCGGTGAGTCTTCGTCGAGAATCGGGTTGGTGTTGTTGATGTGAATCAGAATTTTGCGCGGTTTGGAAAATTGCGTGAGCACTTCGATCATGCCCCCTGGCCCAGATTGTGGCAGATGACCCATGGCACTTGCGGGTTTGGTGCCGACACCGGCGTGCAGCATTTCATCCTCATGCCAAAAAGTACCATCTACCAACAGGCAATCCGCCTCGCTCATATACGGCAGAAGATGTTTTTCGACTACGCCCAGGCCCGGCGCATAAAACACTCGTTTATTCGCAACCAGGTCTTCAATCACCACACCTATATTGTCCCCCGGTTGCGGATTATCGCGGTGGGGCGAGTAGGGCGGCGCTTTGCTGGAGAGAGGAATAGGGGTAATGCGAAGGCCGTCGATTCCGGCAACTGCAAAAGATTGATCAAATTCGATGCGATGCCGTGTTATGCCGCCGTTCCAGGATTCCAGAATGCGAAATATCGGAAAGCCGCTGGTTAGATCGCCATAAACTGGATCGGTGCAATAAATCTGATGCGGGCAGCCTTCGCGCAGCATTAATAGACCGGTGGTGTGATCGAGCTGGCTATCCATATAAACAATGGCGGCTATACCGGTGTCGCGCTTGCCCTCGCGAGGTTGAATCGCTGGAAAAGCCTCCAGCTGCGCACGAATATCCGGCGAGGTGTTAAACACCACCCAGCGCCGTCTATCCATGCTCACAGCAATGGACGATTGCGTACGTGGAGCGGCGCGAATGGCACCGGTGCGCATGCGATGACAGTTGAAACAATTGCAGTTCCACTGCGGAAACCCCCCTCCCGCCGCAGAACCTAAAATATGAATTTTCATAAGAAAATACGGCTGGCCTCCCGGCGCAGCCGCGAGCTTCAGCGGTTGCTGAAATACATAGTTACTTCAAAACCTA
>JBQGED010000006.1:0-2690 GCA_052039425.1 Sphingobacterium griseoflavum
ATCAATCATTTAACCGTCGGCAAAGCCTATCAGGAATTGGTGGACGCCGGACTGGTGGAAAAACGTCGCGGTCTCGGCATGTTTGTCCTGGCTGGTGCACAGCAAAAAATAGCGACCTCGGAGCGTGAAAAATTTATTTCGCAGGAATTGCCCAATCTGATCGCAAAGGCGCGTCAACTCGGCATACGCGAAGTGGAATTGACCAAGGCCATACGCCAAATGATGAAGGAGAACACCTAAATGCAAGCGGTGATAAAAGCACGTGGACTCAGCAAAAGCTACGGCTCGACGCGGGTTCTCGACGGCATTGATCTGGATTTGATGCCTGGGAGAATTCTCGGCCTTATCGGCCCCAATGGCGCGGGCAAAACCACTTTTCTTAAAGCGATACTGGGTCTCGCACCCGCGCAGGGTGAACTGGCGGTGCTCGGCATGAATCCGCACACTCAGCGCACGCAAATGCTGCAGGAAATTTCCTTTATCGCGGATACGGCCATATTGCCGCGCTGGCTGAAGGTAAAGCAGGCGCTCGAATACATGGAAGGGGTACACCCGCGCTTCCATCGCGCCAAGGCCGAAGCCTTTTTACAGCGCACCGAAGTGAAAATGAATATGTTGGTGCGCCAATTATCCAAAGGCATGTTGACACAACTGCATCTCGCTTTGGTCATGGCCATCGACAGCAAACTACTGGTTTTGGACGAACCCACCTTGGGTCTGGATATTCTCTATCGCAAACAGTTTTACAACGCGCTTCTCGACGATTATTTCGATAAGGATAAAACGATTCTAATCACCACTCACCAAGTAGAGGAAATTGAAAATCTGCTCACCGACGTGGTGTTTATTCGCCACGGCAAGCTGTGTCTGAATTCCTCTATGGAAGAACTACAGGATCGTTTTGTCGAATTGCAGCTGAGCGACGATCAACTGGCCAAAGTGGCGGACCATACACCTATCCACACACGACCTATCCTGGGTGGCAAAGCACTGATATTTGAGGGGGTCAATCGAGAATTTCTGCGTTCTTTCGGGCCGATTAAAACACCCAGTCTCGCCGACATATTCGTGGCGAAAATGCATGGAGAAAAATCATGAATTCTAAAATGATCACGCAGATAAAACGCGAATTCTGGGAATGCCGCTCCAGCTTTATCAAAACGCCACTGGTCACCACCGGGATTCTGGTTATCCTGCTGGTGCTCGGTGTGGCTCCGTGGCATTACAAAATCGCCGGCTTTATTTCCCAACACAGCGCCGGTTACACCGGTAATTCAACTTTGGGCTTTGAAGTGCTCGAGGAAGTCGTCGGGCAACAGTCCATGACCACTGATCCCGGATATGTGGTACACGGCCTCACCGCTGTTTTTAGCGTTTTTACTGTGATTCTGCTGATGGTTCTGCTGTTTTATTTTGCCGACGCTTTGTACAGTGACCGGCGCGACCAAAGTGTGCTGTTTTGGAAGTCCATGCCGGTCTCTGAAAGTGAAACCGTATTATCCAAACTGGCCGCTGGTGTTATAGGCGCACCCGCGGTTTATGTCGGCGCCGCCCTCCTCACCGGCGCGCTGTTTCTGCTCAGCTTTCTCGTTTATGCGGGTTCGGTTTGGAAAATTCCGGTACCTGAAATGAGTTCGGTGCTGGCGGTATTTTTTAAATGTGCGCTCGGGTTGATACTCGGCTGGATAGTGCTGGTGCTGTGGTATTTGCCATTATTTTCCTGGCTGCTGTTCAGTTCCGCATTCGTGCGTAAAACACCTTTTATGTTGGCGCTGGGGTTGCCGCTCGGGTTGATCGTTGCGGAAAAATGGGTTCTGGGCAGCCACCACCTATTCCGCGTTTTGCGCGACCAGATCGGTAGCGGTTTATATAATTTCGGCGTATTGATCCAAGATCCTCTCGCCCTGCCTCAACGCATAACCGATGCCCTGTCTGCGCCGCAATTTTTGCTTGGCCTGGCACTAAGCGCTGCGCTGCTTTGCGCGTGCGTGTGGTTGCGCAAAAATCGCTGGGAAATATAAAAATGCAAGAAGGCAAATATTAAAACCGGATACACACGGAAGGGGCGCTGCGTTTAGCCTCTCCGTGATAAACCGCTTCGATATTATTGCCGTCTGGATCCAACGCAAAAGCGGCGTAATACCCCGGGTGATAAGCACGCTCGCCCGGCGCGCCATTAGCTTGGCCGCCATTGGCAAGAGCGGCTTGGTAAAACGCATCCACCATATCGCGATCCTGCGCCTGGAATGCTAGATGATGACGGCCGGTCAAGATTCCCTGCGCAGCAATACTGTCCTGTGAGGAAACAAATAATTCGTCGGCCCAAAAATAATCATCTCCGCTGCCACCCATGGGAATTTTGAGTGCTTCGAAAACAGCGGAGTAGAAACGTTGCGAAGCTTTGAGATCGCGCACAACCAACTGAATATGGTCAATTAGCCGGCCGCGATGAAGCTCTTGAGTTTCCATAAATCCTCCTGCGCTGATTACGGATTTACTTCACGCCCATAAGCATTTGGTTTCTGTGCGCTGCTAAACAAACCGGTCTCCCGGAATAAAAAAAGCCTCCAGGCTCTCGCCTGGAGGCTCCAAACCAACAAGGAATTAAATATCGCTTAACGGCGATTGCGGCGCTCGCGACGGATCGTCTTGCGCTTCTGCGAGGTGAGCGCGTCGAGGAAATCCTGGAA
>JBQGED010000007.1:0-4783 GCA_052039425.1 Sphingobacterium griseoflavum
ACGCTGACCGGCGAATACCGAGTGACGCGGGTGGATATCCTCCACGATGTTGGCAGCAGCCTGAACCCGGCGCTGGATATGGGGCAGGTTGAAGGGGCATTTATCCAGGGCATGGGCTGGCTCACCACCGAAGAGCTGCGCTGGAATGAGGAGGGCAGATTGCTCACTACCGGCGCCTCCACCTACAAAATTCCCACCGCTGCGGATATGCCGCCAATCTTCAATGTTGAACTGCTGCAAAGCCGACCCAACGAGGAGGCGACGGTGTTCCGCTCCAAAGCTGTGGGCGAGCCGCCATTTATGCTGGCGATTTCGGTATGGTCCGCGTTGCGTGACGCGATCAGCAGCTCGGCGGATTACCGCATCAGCCCCGACCTGGATACGCCGGCGACGCCGGAGCGGGTGTTTTGGGCCATTCGCAAAACCCAGGAACTCGCCAGCAGGCAACCAAATTCCGCAAGCGCCAGTCCAATGACGCAGCGGGACATCTGAAGTGTAAGAGGTACGTCTATGCCAAAGTTTCTCGATTGGGCCGACGCTGCAGCCGCCCTGAGCCAGCGCGGCGAAGGTTATGTGCTGGTGACGGTGCTGGGCATCAAAGGCTCGGCCCCGCGTAACGCCGGCACCAAAATGCTGGTGGCCACTGATCTCAGTGTGGACACCATCGGCGGCGGTCATCTGGAATATGCCGCCATCAACCGCGCCCGGGCGCTGCTGGCTTCGGGTGAGAATCAGCAGCAGCTGGAGGAGTTTCCCCTCGGGCCTAAACTCGGCCAATGCTGCGGCGGCCGCGTCACTCTTCTTTATGAATGTTTTGCAGCTACCGCCACGCCGGTAGCGCTGTTTGGCGCGGGGCATGTGGGGCGGGCATTGATTCCTTTGCTGGCGCAACTGCCGCTGCGCGTGCGCTGGATCGACAGCCGGCTGGATGAGTTTCCGGATGACATTCCCGCAGGCGTGACGCGGGTGGTCGCACCTCATCCCGAGGACGAGGTTGCCGATTTGCCTCCCGGCACATTGGTGCTGGTGATGACCCATCAACACCCCCTGGATTACGCGATTACCGAAGCGGTATTAAGACGCGGCGACGCCGGATTTCTCGGCGTGATAGGCTCGCAAACCAAAGCCCAGCGCTTTCGCATGCGCCTGGAACATCGCGGCTTTCCCCGCGATGCGATTGCCGCCATGCACTGCCCGATCGGTTTGGCGGAAGTGCCAGGCAAACGTCCTATGGAAGTCGCCATCTCCATCGCCGCGCAACTGGTGCCGCTGTATCAACGCCCCAAAGTCGCCAACCCGCCAAGGCTCACTGCCACGGCGTTGTTGACGCAACTGAAGGAGTAAGAATGTGGCACGCTCAATCCCCCTCTCCCACAGGGAGAGGGTTAGGGTGAGGGATATTTTAAAGGACGCGTATCATGAACAAAGACAAGGCTCCAGGACAGCTGATTGAACTAGCACAGCAACTACGCCGAAACCAGACGGATGCAGAAAAATTGCTGTGGCATTTGTTGCGCAACCGTCAGTTGGCGAATGCGAAGTTTCGTAGGCAACATCCAATAAATGGTTACATTGCAGATTTTTACTGCCATGAGCATAAGTTGGTGGTTGAGTTGGACGGTGGTCAGCACTTTACTCAAGAAGGAATAGAGAAAGATGCGCATCGCACAAAGCGATTAAATGAATCGGATATCCGGGTTCTGCGCTTTGGTAACAGCCAAGTGCTGATCGAAATTGAAGCGGTTTTGCAGGTGATCTATGAAAAAATTATACCCCCTCACCCCAGCCCTCTCCCTGAGGGAGAGGGAGTTGAAAACACGACTTCTCGCTTTCCTATTCAACGGAAAAAATAAATGCACACCACTGATCCGAATTTTCTCTGGCCGCTAACCCATGTCGACCTTTTAAGCGAGCGCTACGGCGGCCAAGCGCTTTTTTGCAATGACGAATTTTTCGCGGAAGCCAGTAATCTGGTTAAGCGCGCAGAGCCGGTTTTTATCGAAGATCAATACACCGACCGCGGCAAATGGATGGACGGGTGGGAAACCCGCCGCAGACGCACACCGGGATTTGACTGGTGCGTTTTGCGCCTAGGCCTAGCTGGCATCATTAAAGCAGTGGATGTAAACACGACATTTTTCCGCGGCAATGCGCCGGAAAAAATCACCTTGGAGGTGTGCAACAGCAAAACCGATCCCGGTGAGAATGCCGAATGGGAAGTGCTGCTGGAGCAAGTCTCCGTTCAGCCACACAGCCACAATTATTTTGTGATTTCCGATTTGCGTCCCTGGAGCCACTTGCGCTTGAAAATTTATCCCGACGGCGGCGTGGCGCGGTTGCGAATTTACGGCGAGCCTCAGGGCGATTGGTCGGAATTGTTGCCGGGGGAAATGGTGGACCTCGCTGCGAGCACCAACGGCGGTCGCGCACTGGCGTGCTCCGATATGTTTTTCAGCCCCATGAATAATCTGATCGCACCAGGGCGCGGCGTGAATATGGGCGATGGTTGGGAAACCAAACGCCGACGCGGTCCAGGGCACGACTGGCTGATCGTCAAACTGGCCAGCGCAGGTCAAATTCAGCGGGTGCTGATCGATACCTGTCATTTCAAAGGTAATTTTCCGGAATCTTTTACTCTTGAGGCGGTTAACACATTGCGGGAGGATCTGACGTCCACTGATATTTTCTGGCAGCTATTAATACCGCGCACACGTCTGCTGGCCCATACGGAACATGTTTTTCAGTCCGAAATCGCCGACAGGGAAAGTCGCTTTACTCATGTGCGCCTGAATATTTTTCCCGATGGTGGTGTCAGCCGTATGCGGGTATGGGGTTATCCGGAGTTGTCTGGAAAATGACGCTCGATGAGCTGAATACATTATCTGCCAGCGATGCCGCGCAAACCTTTAGTCAATGCTGTGCGGCACAAAACTGGGTGCGAAGAATGGTTGCGGCGCGGCCATTTGCAGATGTCGAAGATCTTATTCATGTCGCCGAGCGCAGCTGGCGCGCCATGGGCGAAGGGGATTTCCTCGAGGCTTTCCAGGCGCATCCGCAAATTGGCAATGTGGATTCCCTACGGGCAAAATATGCCAATACCAAAACACTAGCCGCCGGTGAACAATCGTCGGTAGCGGCAGCGAGCGAACAAACCTTGCAGAATCTGGCACAAGGCAATCGCGATTATCTGGAAAAATTCGGTTTTATTTTCATCGTCTTCGCCAGCGGAAAATCCGCGGAGCAGATGTTGTCTATATTGCAGACGCGCCTGCCCAATGACCGGCAGACGGAAATAAAAAACGCCGCCGAAGAACAGAGCGAAATTACCGTCTTACGATTGCGCAAGCTTTTGGACGCAGTTGAGGAAAAATAAAACTATGAGCCAAATTACTACCCATATTCTCGATACCGCGCGCGGCTGCCCGGCGGCTGGCGTTGCAGTAAGTCTAAATTTGCAAGTGGCGGATGCGTGGCAACTGCTGGCCACTGGAACCACCAATACAAACGGTCGCGTTGCCGACCTGCTGCCTGAAGACAAGCCCCTTCCCGCTGGAACTTATAAAATGCGCTTTGATACCGGAGCCTATTTTTCTGCGAACGCGCAGCCTGTTTTTTTTCCGTGGATTGATGTGACATTCGCTATCAATGGCGACGGAGCGCATTACCATATTCCGTTATTGTTGAGTCCATATGGATACTCAACCTATAGGGGAAGCTAAGGCAGATGATTCGCAAGGTGGAAAAACTGACCGAAGCAGCCTTCGCTCCTTTTGGCGATGTGATCGAGGCCGGTTCATCAAAACCGCATTTTTCCATCAATTATGGTAATACCCTGAGATTTCACGATCTGGCGAAAGTCGATGTGAGCAATGGCGAGGGCAAAGCGGGCATCAGTATTTTTCGTTCTACACCTTTGGCGATGCCGATTCAAATTCGCCTGTTAGAGCGCCATCCTCTGTCCAGCCAAGCGTTTTTTCCTTTAAGCCCGCACCCTTATCTGGTTGTGGTGGCTCCACCGGGAGACCTGGACGAAAATGCAATTCGCGTTTTTCTGGCGCAACCCGGACAGGGTGTAAATTATCACGCGGGAACCTGGCATCACTTCTGTTTGGCGCTGGAAGCGGAGAGCGATTTTTTGGTGGTGGATAGAATTGGGCAAGGGCTAAATTGTGATGAATGCTCGCTGCAAAAGCCTTTTGCGATTGTGCTCAAATAATAATTCAGCTTTGATTAATAATTTGGAGTTTTTAATGGCACTAACCCAATCCACTATGATGGCCCTCGGCAGCAAAGCGCCGGATTTTTCCCTGCTGGCCACCGATGGCAGCACCGTCAGCTTGGCTGATTTCTCCCAAGCGAAAGCTTTGGTGGTTCTATTCATCTGCAACCACTGTCCTTATGTCATTCATATTGCGCCAACTCTCGTGAAACTGGCGAAAGAGTATCAAGAGAAAGGCGTTGCTTTTGTCGCGATTAACAGCAATGACACAGACGCCTATCCGGCGGACAGTTTTGCCAATATGAAATTGGAGAAGGAAAAGCGAAATTACACGTTTCCTTATGCATTTGATGAAACGCAAGCGGTAGCGCAGCGTTATGGCGCGGCTTGTACGCCGGATATTTATGTGTTTGATAGCGACCAGAGTTTGGTCTATCGCGGTGAGTTCGATGGCACGCGCCCGAATCGTATTTCATCCGGTAATTATTATTCTTCCGTAAATCCGGCAAATGGAGCCTCGTTGTGCAAAGCCCTGGATTTATTATTGGCGGGAGAAAAAATTCC
>JBQGED010000008.1:0-23425 GCA_052039425.1 Sphingobacterium griseoflavum
AGTGCGTGCGTCCTCCTACCTGTTGACGTCCGTGTCCCGCGACGCCACCTCGGTAAACAAGCTGGCCTTTGAGCGCCTGTCCGGTCTGGTAAGCAAATTGGACAACACCTGGAACAAATTCAAGGAGAGCGACCCGCAAACCAAAGCGGCGCTGAACAAAGAGATGACGGCCTACGAAGGTGTTTGGAGCCGGGTGCGCCAGAACTCCCAAGTGATCACCGAAAACGAAGCGGCTATTATCCTGATGCACGATGTGGCCACCACCTTGAATGAAGCCCTGCCCCAACTCCAAGCCGAGCACGACAATATCGTTGAAATCCTGTTGGAAAACCGCGCACCGGCTGAGCAGGTATCCATGGCGCAACGACAATCCTGGTTCGCCGAGCGCATCGGCCGCAATGTCGACAAAATGCTGCGCGGTGGTCTGGACGCGGATAAGGCTGCAGATGAATTCAATATCGACGCCAACCGTTTCGGTAAAGTCCTGGAGGCTATGAAAAAAGGTGATGCCACCATGGGCATCACCAAAGTGTCCGACCGCGACGCAGTGGAAAGTCTGCAGCGCATTACCGAGCTTTTTGCATTTGTAAGTGGATCGGTGCGCGACATCTTTGAGAAATCACCTGCTCTCTTCAGCGCTCGCCAAGCCACCAATGCCATTCTTGACGGCACCCCGCTGCTGCTCGAGCGCCTGGGTGATTTGAACGAACGCATCGACGCGCTGCCGGAAACTCGCCGCGCCAACAACACCACTCTGCTGATCGCCGGTGCACTCGCCTTGATCGTGCTGATCGCCATAGGCCTGCAATTGAACCAGGCCACCAACCGCCGTTTGAAAGTCACTGCGGAAACCAACGAGCGCAACCAGAACGCGATTCTGCGATTGCTCGATGAACTGGCCGATCTGGCGGACGGTGACCTGACCACCACGGCGACCGTAACCGAGGATTTCACCGGGGCGATCGCTGACTCCATTAACTACACCATCGACCAGCTGCGGGTACTGGTATCGCGGATCAACGAGACCTCTGCCCGGGTTGCCTCCGCAGCCCAGGAAACCCAGCAGACCGCTCTGCACTTGGCCGAAGCCTCTGAGCACCAGGCACAGGAGATCGCTGGGGCTTCCGCCGCGGTGAACGAAATGGCGGTGACCATCGACCAGGTTTCTGCCAACGCGGCCGAGTCAGCCGGGGTAGCGGAGCGCTCGGTATCCATCGCGAACAACGGCGCCAAAGTGGTACAAAACACCATCCATGGCATGGATACCATTCGTGAGCAGATCCAGGAGACCTCCAAGAGGATCAAGCGCCTGGGTGAATCGTCACAGGAGATCGGCGATATCGTGAGTTTGATTAACGACATCGCGGATCAGACCAACATCCTCGCTTTGAACGCGGCGATCCAGGCATCTATGGCCGGTGACGCGGGCCGCGGCTTCGCGGTGGTCGCGGACGAGGTTCAGCGTCTTGCAGAACGCTCTGCGACGGCGACCAAACAGATCGAGGCGCTGGTCAAAACCATTCAGAATGACACCAACGAAGCGGTTATCTCCATGGAGCAGACCACTGCGGAAGTGGTGCGCGGTGCCCGCTTGGCGCAAGACGCCGGTGTGGCCCTGGAAGAGATCGAAACCGTATCGGCCAACTTGGCGGAGTTGATTCAGAACATCTCCAACGCGGCGCGCCAGCAGGCGGCATCCGCAGGCCATATCTCCAATACCATGAATGTGATTCAGGAAATCACCTCGCAGACTTCTGCGGGTACCAGCGCCACGGCGGCGGCAATCGGAAATCTGGCCGGTATGGCGATCAAGCTGCGGGAATCCGTCGCCGGCTTCAAGCTGCCGGAGGAAATGTCTGGGGTGGAATCCGACGCGCAATTCGCGACGGCAAGTGTTGCGGCATCGGCCGGCTCTGCCCGCTCGCGCTTTGCGCGGTCACAGGAGACAGTGCTAGTTGGGGAAGGCGAGGACGACGACAAACCGGAACATAAACCAAGCCGCGCCAGGGGTTGATGCTGCGCTTGTGCCGAGCGATACCTATGGTTTGGTCACTGCAATCCGTTCCTGTGCTGTCCGACGCCCAGTTTGCTCAATGGAGCAAATTGCTTGAAGAGCGCGCGGGCATTTACCTGAGTGAGCAGCAGAAGGTGTTTCTGCAGACACAGGTGGCTATGCGCATGCGCGAGCTCGGCTACAGCGATTACGGCGACTACTACAGCTGTGTGGTGGATGGTGTCGCCGGCATGGTCGAGTGGGCGTTGCTGGTCGACCGGCTGGTGGTCAATGAAACCCGATTTTTCCGTCATCGCCCCTCTATTGATTTTGTCGGCCGCGAAGTCGCCGCGCGTTTGCAGCGCACGCCTGACAACGTCGCCTACGATTTGTGGAGCGTCGGCTGCTCCTCCGGGGAAGAACCCTATTCCCTCGCCATGGTGATGAACGACACCTATCAAAATGCCGGCCTGGAACCGCGTTACGCGATTACTGGTACCGATATCAGCCGCGCCGCTCTGGGTGTGGCCCGTGCGGGGGTTTACGGCGAGCGCAAAGTCGGCTTGGTCGATGGCCACTTCCGCCAGCGCTATTTTCATCAGGTGGCGGATGGCCAATATCAGATCTCATCCCTGCTGCGCGATCGCATTTGCTTCAACCAGGGTAATGTTCTGAATATCAACGAGATGCCCATCATCAAGGTGGATGCGATCTTCTGCCAGAACCTGCTGGTGTATTTCCGGCGCTGGCTGCGTGAACAAATACTCAACGCATTCGTTGCGCGTCTCAAACCCGGCGGGATCCTGGTGATCGGCATGGGCGAAGTGGTGGACTGGGTTCACCCGGACATGAAACGCGTAGCGGTGGACGCCGTGCAGGCGTACGTACATAAATAGAACAGGACTCCGAAATGGGAGATAAACGTAACTACGCCGCCCTCGATTGGGTGATTGGCGAAATCGGCGAAACCCTCAAGGACGCACGCCAGTCTTTGGAGGCCTACGTTGAGGATCCTCGCGATACGGCGCGCATACGTTTCTGCCTGACCCATATCCACCAGGTGCACGGATCCCTGCAGATGGTGGAGTTCCACGGCGCCTCCCTGTTTGCCGAAGAAATGGAAGCCCTCGCTGAAGCTTTGATGCACGGGCGGGTGACCAACGAAAAAGAAGCCCAGGAAGCGCTGATGCGCTCCCTGCTGCAACTACCCCTGTATCTTGACCAAGTCAAAACCTATCACGATGACCACCCCGGCGTAGTACTGCCCCTGCTGAACGACCTGCGCGCGGTGCGCAAGCAGAGCTATCTCAGCGAGACCAATCTGTTCAACCCGGATCTGTCCTCCCTAGGCCAAGTGCACGGCGAGCGCCACCCGGTGCTGCAAGACAAGGCGAAGTTGAAAGAGGTCTTCAAGAAGCTGCGGGAGATGTATCAGTACGCCACCGCCAGCGTATTGCGCGGGGTGAAGATCGACGAGCATCTGAGCTATTTGGACAAGGTCCTGGTGCGCGCCGAAGGCATCAGCCGCGGGACCTCCTCGCATCCGCTGTGGCATGCCGCAGCGGCATTGCTGGAAGCGTTGGTGCGCGATGATGTTGAATTAAGCATTGCGGTGCGCGGCCTGCTGCGCCAGCTCGCCCGCGAGCTGCATGTCCTGGAAGATCACGGCGTGGCCGCTTTGGACGCGCCGCCGCGGGAAGGTTTGCTGCGCAATCTGTTGTATTACGTGGCGCGCGCCGAAAATGGCGGCACCCGCGTCGCCGAAGTCAAAGGACTTTACGGGCTCGATAAGGCCCTGTTTGGTGGCACTTCGTCCAATGCGCAAATGCGCAAAGGCTTGATTTCACCACCTGAACCGGACGCCATACGTGCGGTCGTGGTGGCCTTGCAGGACGAACTCAATACCTGCAAACATCTGCTCGACTTGGCGCTCTCTGGCCAGGGCGGCATGAGCGATCTTGAGGAAATGCTGCCGATCGTTAAACGCATCGGCGACACGCTGGCAGTGCTAGGCATCGGCGAGATGCGCAAGCAGGCGATGGCAGAGTACGAAATGTTGGTGGCCATCCGCGATAGAGGTTCCTTCGCCGACGGCGAGTTGATCGACATTGCCAACGGCCTCGCCAATTTGGAAAACCGCCTGGAAGCTATCGCCAAGGGTGCCGGCAAAACGACCGATTACGCCAGTCTCAACGAGCGCGATGTCGAAATCGATTCCGCCAAACACGCGGTGCTGGTGGAGTGTCGCGCTGGCCTGGAAACGGTGAAGGAAACCATCGTCGAGGCCATGTCCAATCAGTGGAACACCAGCAATTTGCCGCGCGCGGTGGAAACCCTCCACCACGTTCAAGGCGGTTTGCTGATGGTGCCCTTGCCGCGCCCCGCGGCCATTGCCGAAGCGTGCAGTGTCTATATCCGCGACCAGTTGTCGCGCCGCGCCGCGCTCCCAGGCAAAGAATTGCAGACCCTGGCGGACGCCATTGCCAGTATCGACTACTACCTCGAACGCCTCGTCGGCGGTCACGGCGATGATATTGACATGTATCTCGCCCGCGCCGACGAAGCCTTGGCTCAGCTCGGTTCTTCGCTCAATGGCTCGGTGAAGCCGCAAGCTGCTGGCGCAGAACTTGATGAAGCTGAGGAAGCCCCTGCCACCGCGCCCGCGACCACATCAGAACCGGCTACCCTGGTGGTGACGCGAGCGGAGCTGCTCGCGGAAGCGCCGTCGACTCCCGTTGCGGCCGCAGTAGCGGAAGCGGATGACGAAGAGAATCCCATCGACGACGAAATCATCGAGATCTTCGTCGAAGAAGCCGCCGACGTGCTGGCAACGCTGGAAGAATATGTGCCGCGCTGGGCTGCCAATCTGACGGACGAAGATGCCACCGTCACCATCCGTCGCGCCTTCCACACCCTCAAGGGCAGCGGGCGCATGGTGGATGCGCAGGATATTGGCGAGCTCGCCTGGGCCATCGAAAACATGCTTAACCGCGTGCTCGACCGCAGCGTGTCACCGCAGTCGGCGCAGGTGCAGCTGATCGAGCAGGTGCTAGAGATCATCCCGGACTTGGTGGATGCGTTCAAAAGCCGTCGGCCGCACCCGGATCCGGCGCGCTGCAATCAATTTATCCAGTGGGCGCAGGATCTCTCCCAAGGGCGCGTGCCTGTCGCCCTGGACTCCCTCAGCAGCTACGAAGACGTGTCGACGCCGGCGGTGCAAGAGCCGGAATCGGCGGTTTTGGTCGAACCACAGGAGGAAAGCGAAGACCAGGTTTTGTGGGAGATCTTCGCCTCTGAAGCCCTTACCCATTTGGCCGTGCTCGACCACTACATCACTGATATGGTCACCGCCGCGCCGCTCTACTCACCACCGACGGATCAATTACAACGCGCGCTGCACACCCTCAAAGGCAGCGCCCACATGGCCGCAGTCACTCCTATCGCTGCGATCATGACGCCCCTGGAGAGCTTCATCAAAGAGCTGCGCAGTTATCAGCTGCGCATTGATGATGACATTCTGCAGTTGCTGCAGGATGCCGCTCAATACACTCGTGATGGCCTGGATTGCATCTACGCGCGGCGGCCCGTGGTGTTGCCCAAGCAGGAGCAATTCATCGCGCGAGTGCAGGAACTGACAGAGTTGCATTTGGCTCCGTTAATTCACCTGCGTGAAATCGGTGATGAAGGTGAACACAAAGCGGTAGATCCGCGCCTGCTGGCGATTTTTATGGCCGAGGAGATGAGTCTGCTGCTCGACGCGGACCGCCTGCTCGCTTATTGGCGCGAGCTGCCGGAATCTCTGCGCGACGAGCTGCCGCCATTGATGGCCGAACTGCAGACCCTCAGCGAAGGCGCCCGCCAGGCAAACCTGCCGGATATGAGCAACTTCGCCGAGAAATTGAAAACGATTTACGGCGCAGTGGTAGCCGGTCAACTGCTGCCGGATGCCACCTTCTTTGCAACCATGATCGCCGCCCAGGAAAAACTCCTGGATATGGTGGATCAGGTGGCTGCGGGGCAAAACGTGCTGCCGGTGTCGGCGGAACTACAGGCTCGTCTGGACGCGCTCTCGACTCCCGCCGAGGAATCTGCGGAAGCGTTCGCCGATTTCGAGTTTGAAGAGGAAGATGCGGGCTTTGCCGCGAATGACTTCGGCGCGGAAGTCGAAATTGAAGATGCCGAGCTGCTACCTGTCGAGGATATCGCCGCAGCGGAAATTGAAGACGCAGACTCCACCCCCACGGAACCCTGGCTCGGCCAGGAGACGCTGCTGACCGAGCAGATCGGCGAATCCATCGCATCCGACCTTGCCGATGCACCGGTAGCCTTTGACTTAGAAGCCTCTGACATAGAAACCGATTGGCAGAAAGAAGAGCTGCCGAGTTCGGAGTTGTTGTTCGCCAACGATTTTGCCACCACCGACGAAGTGGCCTCCGATTCCGCTCATAACGAGCGGGCGCTGGAGAGTGAGGAACCGATCTACTTCGCCGAGGCTGGCGACGACGAATTCACCGCTGGCGACTTTTTGGTTGAAGACGAAGAATCCGCCGATACAGGCGAACCGGCTGAAGGCGATTTGCTGTTTGCCGCTGCGGATATCTACAGTTCCGAACCCGTCCTGATCGGCGATGACCAAGCGGATGACGAGCTGGAATCCGGGGCTATGGATGCGCTTGCGGAAGCTCTGTCCGGCAAACCTTTCGCCGACTTGTTTCCAGGTGCCATGGATCTCGACGAGGAGTCCGATAGCGATCACGCTGCGGTTGGACTGTTAGTCGATGAAACGCTGAACCCGATTGCAGAAGAATCCATTAGCGCCGAGTTTTCTGAGGATACGGACGATCTGGTGTTTGCCGATATCGAGGAAGTGTCGGCAGAGCAGCCCCTGTTTGTAGAGGGCGAACCCGAGGAAACCGACCTTTTTGTCGCAGTAGAAGATGATCTTGAGGTCAATGACGACCTAGACGAAGGCGATGCAGAGCCGGCCGAAGTTGACCCGATGGAAGACGCTTTTGAGCCGGATGAAAGTCTGGAAGTGTTGGAAGCCGCCGGCGAAGCTGAAGCCGCAGGCGAGTTTGAAGCCGAGTCCACGGCGGCAGAACCGATTGAACTGGCCGTACCGGACGTTGTGGTTAAGCAGGCTCCGCCGGTGGCTGCATCCCATCTTGATGCCGCCCATATAGACGCCGACGATTTTGATGCGGACATTCTCGAGATTTTCCTGGAAGAAGCCGGTGAGCTGATTGAGGAAATGGACGAGGCGATTCACGCCTGGGAATCCGACTGGAACGATCGCAATCCACCGGACACCATGAAGCGCGCGCTGCACACCCTCAAGGGCGGTGCACGTCTGGCTGGACTAAAGAACCTGGGCGAACTCGCCCACGATTACGAAACCTTCCTAATGGTTTCGAGTGACCCCGCATCGCGTCCGGACTACTTCCAGACGCTTCTGACCTATCAGGATCAGGTGCTCAATGGTGTGCGCGGTGTGCGTGCGCGGCTGGATGGCCAGCCTGCGCCTGCGCCGGTTCCTGTGCCCCGCCCGGCACCCATTGCTCCGCCGCCGGTCACCGCACCCGTCACGGAAACGGTGGCGCAACTGCCGGCTGTGACCGAAGTGGTCAAGGCGGTGGACGAAGGTGATGATCTCGACGAACACTTTATGGCTCCCGCAGCAAACCGCGGACCTGTGGTGACGCAGTCGGGCAAACGCCAGGGTCCGCAGGAAATGATCAAAGTTTCCGCCGATCTGTTGGAAGAACTGGTTAACCTGGCCGGGGAAACCTCGATCAGTCGCGGACGTCTGGAACAGCAGATCAGTGATCTGAGCGGCGCCGTGGATGAGGTGGACGGCACGCTGCGCCGTCTGCACGAACAGCTGCGCCGTCTGGATATAGAGACGGAAGCCCAGGTGCTGTTTCGCCAGGAGAAGATGGCATCCCACGAGCAGTTCGATCCGTTGGAGATGGACCGCTACTCGCAGTTGCAGCAGATCACCCGCTCGCTGATGGAGTCGGCATCCGACTTGGTGGACTTGAAAACCACGCTGACCGAAAAGATTCGCGACACCGAAACCCTGCTGCTGCAGCAATCGCGCATCAACTCCGCCCTACAGGAAGGTCTGATGCGCTCGCGCATGGTGCCTTTCTCGCGCCTAGTACCGCGTCTGCGCCGTATCGTGCGGCAGGTTTCCGGCGAACTCGGCAAACACGTCAACTTCGAGCTGGATAACGTCGAAGGTGAAATGGACCGCTCGGTGCTGGAGCGCATGGTCGCGCCTCTCGAACACATGCTGCGCAACGCCGTGGACCACGGTATTGAAGCTCCGGCGGACCGTATCGCTGCGGGCAAGCCCGAGACCGGGCGCATTCTGCTCGGCCTCGCCCGGGAGGGTGGCGATATATTGCTGCGCCTCGCCGATGATGGGCGCGGGATCAATCTCAGCCGGGTGCGGGCCAAGGCGATCGAACGCGGCTTGATGACCGCGGATTCCCAGCTGAGCGATCACGAGGTCATGCAATTCATTTTACAAGCCGGCTTCAGTACGGCGGAGAACGTCACCCATATCTCCGGTCGCGGTGTCGGTATGGATGTGGTCGCTGCAGAGATCAAACAGCTCGGCGGCGCCATTGTCATCGACTCCAAAATGGGTGTCGGCACCCAGTTCACCGTGCGCCTGCCGTTCACCGTGTCTGTGAACCGGGCGTTGATGGTGCAGCTGAATACCGAAACCTACGCCATTCCGCTGAATACCATTGAAGGTATCGTACGGGTCAGCCCGTTTGAGCTGGAGCATTACTACAGCCATCCAGACGCGCGCTTCGAATACGCCGGCGAGAACTATCAGGTCCGCCACCTCGCCACCATGCTCGATCACGACGTGCAGCCACGCCTGGAAGGTCAGGTCCTGCCGCTGCCGGTGATCCTGGTGCGCACCGCGCAGCACACCATGGCATTGCAGGTCGACGGCCTGCAGGGCAGCCGGGAGATCGTCGTTAAGAGCCTTGGCCCCCAGTTCGCGGCGGTGCAGGGTCTGTCCGGCGCCACCGTGATGGGCGATGGTTCGGTGGTGGTGATTCTCGATCCGCACGCTCTGGTGCGCCGCGAAGTCGCGCTCAGCAACCTGCCGGCGCCCGTGCGCGAACTGCCGGCGGAAGTGGCACCGGAGCCGGCGCACAAAACGATAATGGTGGTGGACGACTCGGTTACGGTGCGCAAGGTTATGTCGCGCTTCCTCGAGCGCGAAGGTTACAACGTGGTGACAGCGAAGGACGGCGTGGACGCGTTGCAGTTGCTGCAGGAGGACATTCCGGACCTGATGCTGCTCGACATCGAAATGCCGCGCATGGACGGTTTCGAGGTGGCGAAGAACGTGCGCTCTACTAGCCGCTTGCGCCATCTGCCGATCATCATGATCACCTCGCGCACCGGTGACAAACACCGCCAGCATGCGCTCAGCATTGGCGTTAACGAGTACCTCGGTAAACCCTATCAGGAAGATGTGCTGCTCAAAACCATGGAGGCCCTGCTCGCCAAAAAACATAAGCGGGCGTGATCCACGGTTGCTATGAGCAGTGGTCTGGCGGTAGGCGTTATTGCGGCTTCGGTGAAGCAGATGAGTGAGCTCATGCGCTTGGTCAAAGGCGCGGGCTACACGGTGTCCGCATCGGTTGAGATCAAACCAGGCTTCGGTGGACCTCTGCCGCCGGTGGATGTGTGGGTGGCGAACCTGGATCTGCACGATCCCGGCGTGCGCACCGTGATGGATGGGCTGGATCTCGATGGTCCGCCAGTGATTTACGAAGACGACCTGCAGCTGGTGCCGGATGCCGCCACCCAGTCCACCGGTGAAAAGCCCCTCCTGCCGGCGGAAATCCGCCAACAGAAAGAGCGTCGGCTGGCGTTGAAACTGCGCCAGCTGGTGCGCGACTCCGCCGTGGAATCGCGCCGCCGCGCGCAGAAAGTGTGGGTGCTGGCCGCCTCCACTGGCGGCCCAGAGGCGGTGGCGCAGTTCCTCGCCGGTATTCCCGATGACCTGTCCGGCGTTGCGCTGATTTACGTACAGCATATCGAGCAGCAAGCGCTGGAGAGTCTGCAAAAAGTGGTGAAGCGCCACTGCGGCTGGTGTGTCGAAAATACCGACGAAGCGCGGGTAATCCGTGAAAAGACGGTGTATCTGGTGTCTCCGCAGCATCAGTTCGAACTTCTGGAAGGTGGCGTGTTGTCGCCGCTGCCGGAACCCTGGGGCGGTCGCTACAGGCCCTCCATCGACCAAGTGATCGCCAAGGTTGCGCGGATCTACCGTGAGCGCGGTGGGGCCATAGTATTTACCGGTATGGGCGACGACGGCGCCAACAGCTGCACCATGCTGCACCATCGCGGCGGGCAGGTGTGGATTCAGACTGCGGCCAGCTGCACGATCGACTCCATGCCCGTCAGCGTGGCCAAAAAAGGTTTTGTTCATTTCAGTGCGGCGCCGGCAGAGCTGGCGCAACAATTTGTCAAACTGCATACACAGGGCGTGCCGCCGCAGCGGCCGTAACCGAGCGAGAAAGCGCTATGACCGAGCAACAAGCCAGAGCAAATGAGGTTCAACAGGTGGAGTGCATGATGATTCCCATCAAGGCGCAAACCCTGCTGGTGCCCGTGGTATCGGTGGCGGAAATGGCGATGGTGGCGCCGATCTTCCCGGATAACAGCGGTCCCGACTGGTTTCTCGGCTACTACAGCTGGCGCAATGGGCGGGTGCCCCTGGTGAGCTTCGAAAAACTCAACGGTGAATCCGTGGCCGGAATCAATCCCAACGGGCGCATTGCGGTGTTCAACAGCACTGGCGTGGATGAAGACGTGCCCTTTATCGCCATCCCCACCCAAGGGATTCCGCGCAATATCACCGTCGCTCAGGAAGATATTCTCGGCTATAACACCGCCACCCATATCTACGAGCTGATGCATGTGCGCGTCGGGGTGGAGGAATTGGTGATCCCGGATATCACCGGTATCCAAAAAGCCTATTGCGCTTATAAAAATACCCGGCGCCTGTAATACCCCGCCGCAGGCGGGCCGATGTACTCATGATTCAACGATCTCCTCTATGACTGCCTTTTTGCGGTACTGGCCGAGCGCCTTTCTGGTTGCGATTCCCTTTCTTTACACCGATGCACTGATCAATTTGTGGGAGCGCTGGCTCACCGAAACGGAATACGGCCACGGTATGCTCATTCCGTTGGTGAGTCTTTACATTGCTTGGGATAGGCGGGAGGAAATCTTTCGCCGCGCCGGCGCCGCCAGCGCTTGGGGTCCGCTGCTGATTATGCTGGCGTTGCTGGCGTTGATTGCTGGTGAGATCAGCGCGCTCTTTGCGCTCAAACAAGTTTCCCTAGTGCTACTCCTGCTCGGCCTCGCCTACGCCTGGTTGGGAGCGCCTGCGGCGCGGCTGCTCAATGCGCCTATATTAATTTTATTGTTCGCCATTCCGCCGCCCTATTTTCTGGAAGCGGTGCTGACGGCGCGGTTGCAGTTGGTGTCGTCGGAGCTGGGGGTGGTGTTTATCCGCTGGTTGGGCATGCCGGTTTTTCTTAGCGGCAATGTCATCGATTTGGGCAATGTGCAACTGGAGGTGGTGGAAGCCTGCAGCGGGTTGCGATTTCTCTACCCGCTGCTGAGCATCGGCTTTATCGTCGCCTATGTTTATCGCGCCCATTTGGCCAAGCGCCTGCTGGTGTTCTTGTCGACGGTGCCCATCACCGTGCTGATGAATAGCCTGCGCATCGCCCTGACGGCGCTTTTGGTTGAGCGTTACGGTCAGGTGATGGTGGAAGGTACCGTGCACGATGCCGAGGGCTGGCTGACCTTCGGCGGCTGCCTATTGTTGCTGTTTGTGGAGATTCTCCTGCTGGAATGGCTGACCACCCGCCGCTCCCTGCTGGATATTATGGGCACGGGTACGACGGTGACGGCTCCGCCTCACACGACTCAAACCAACCGCTATTGGCCGGGGGCAGTGTCCCTGGCTTTGCTGATTCTGGCCGGTGGCGGCCTCCGCCTGCTGGCGAATATCCAGCACACCGACTTGCCGGACACCCATCTCAGTCTTTTTCCCTATCAACTCGGCGACTGGAACGGCCGCCCGTTGGAGATGGATGCCGATGTCATCCGCAAGCTCAAGTTCAGCGACCACTTGATGCTGAACTACCAGCGTTCGGACCTGCTGGAGCCAGTGAATTTGTACGTCGCCTTCTACGCCAACCAGCGCAATGGTGAATCGCCGCACTCGCCGCGGGTTTGTATCCCCGGGGGCGGCTGGGAAATTGAAAGTTTTGAGCGCACTGAGGTGGACGGCAGACCGGTCAACCGGGTGCTCATCTCCCGCGAGGGACAAAAACAATTGGTCTACTACTGGTTTGCCGAGCGCGGCACTCTAGTGGCCAACGAGTACGTTAAAAAATGGCTGCTGTTGCGCGATTTTATTAAGACTGGCCGCAGTGACGGCGCCCTGGTGCGGGTCGTCATACCGGTGGTGGACAGTCTTGAAATTGAGCGGTCTGAAGACACGCTGCGCAGTTTTATCGCGCTCGCGCATCCCGTGGTCATGCAATATCTTCCCGATTCTTCTTATTAACAGGTAATTTCTGTGCCGCGTTTCTCCCCGATTACTCTCGTTGCCTGTGCTTTGTGCCTGGCGCTCACCTCCGGTTGCCGCGATAAAAAAACGCCGGAGGATTACCTCTCCAGCGCCGATACCTTGTATCAGCAGCAGGATTTGGAGCGCGCGCGCGTGCAATATCGCAACGTACTCGCTCTCGATCCCAATAATGCCGCCGCACACTACGGCCTCGCCGCCATAGCGCGGGACAAGAAAGAGACGGGGGCCTACCAGTTTCACTTGGGTCAGGCGGTGAAGTTGGATCCGCAGCGGGCCGACTGGCAGTTCGAATACGGCGAACTGGCGCTGCTCACTGGTGACATCAGCGCGGCTACAGCGGCGGAGCGCCGTCTGCGCGAGCTCCAACCCGGCAGCGCCAAGACCGCGCAATTATCCCTGGCGCTCGCTGTTACTCAGGGCCGTTGGAATGAGGCCAAACGCATTGCCGACGCCGGTCTGGCAGCCTATCCGGACAACGCGGATTTGTGGGGTCTGGCCGCCGTGGCGGCAAAAAAACAGCGCTTGTGGGAGCAGGCGCTCCAGGCACTCGACAAGGCGATAGCGCTCTCCGACGACCCTATGCAGTACCGCCTGTTGCGCGTTGAGGTGAATCAGGAACGCGGCAATCTGGAAGCCACCATCGCCGACCTCAGCGAGATGATCGCCATCAGCAAAACGCCGGAGGCGCAGATCATCCACCTGAGCAAATTGCTCTATCAGCGCGATGGCCACGACGCCACAGTGGCACGCCTGCAACAATATATTCAGCAGTATCCAACCGCCTATGCCCTGCAGACGCTGCATGTGGACCTGGTGAAAAGCCGCGATCCGCAGGAGGCTGGGCGCTTGTTGGATAACTATATCCAGCAGGCCTCCGACCCAACCGGGCTTTTGTTCTATCGCGTCTCCGCCGCCCTGGCGAACAATCTGGTTGATCTCGCCCGCCAGGATCTGCAGACCATCCTCAACCGCCCTGCTGTGACCGAAAAAGCGCAGGCGGAAGCCCGCGCCTTGCTGGCGGAAATTGCGTGGTTGGAACAGGATTGGGCGGCGGCGACCGGCCTGGTCGATCAAGTGCTGAAAGCGGATTCCAATCATGTATCCGCACTGCTGCTGAAAGGCCGGCTCCTGCTGCGCGAAAACCGCCCGGCCGATGCCGTGCCCTATTTCAACAAAGTGCTCGGCTTGGAGCGCGACTCCATTTCGGCTATGGAGTCACTCGCCGCCATTAACCAACACCTGGGAAAATTTGGCGTTGCCGCCGATTACTATCAGCGCATCCTCGAACGCAATCCCAATCATTATGAAGCTCTGCGTGTTGCCATTAGCGAGTCCTTCGGCAAAGGCCATTACACCAATACCAACGCGCAGCTGAACAAGGCGTTACAGATTTATCCCAACGATATGGCGCTGCTGAGCATCAAGCTGCAACTGGCAGCCATGCTCGGCAATTACAACGAAGCCGATGCCCTGCTCAACAAATTGCGCGAGCTCAAAATAGACGCTGCCGATATTGCGTTTTTTCAGGGTTTTATCAAACAAAAACAAGGTGACAACAAAGCCGCCATGGCACTGTTTGGCGAGGCGGTGAGTAAACGCGGTGAATATGAAAAAGCGCTGCAGGCGATGTTCACCAGCGCGCAATCCGCGGGTGACATGAACGGCTTCCGCAATTTTCTGACGCGGCATTTAAAAGCAAATCCTAGTGATAAAAGTGCCTTGCTCGCTCAGGCGCGTCTGGCGTCTTCTGACGAAGCAGTGAAGCTGATCCCGGATATCGAAAATGCCTTGCGCACCACGCCGCTGTGGGAGGCCGGTGCTGTGGTACTCGCCGATTTATATCGTCAGAGCGGCGATGAAAACAAAGCGATGGAATTGTTGGCGGCGCAATACCGGGAAAATCCGACAGCGGGTGTGGGCGTCGCCTATGCGCGCTATCTGGAAAAACTCGGCACTGCGGAACAGGCGGGCCAGTTGTACGAAGAGCTACTCACCAACCACACAGATAACATCATCGTGCGCAACAATTACGCCCTGTTCCTGCTGGAAAAAATCGCCTCACCGCAGGCAAACCGCAAAGCGCTGCAACTGACGGAGGCATTCTCCTCTTCCGAAAATCCCGCGCTGCTCGATACCTACGGTACTGCGCTGGTGAAAAATCAGAACACGGAAAAAGCGGTGTTTATCCTCAAAAAAGCGCTGTCGCTGGCGGATATCCCCGATATAAAACTGCATTACATTGAAGCCTTATATGCGGACGGTAAAAAAACTGCGGCTTTGGAGCTGCTGGCGGAAACGGAGCAGTCGGCAGTGGGGAGAAAGGATGCGGAGCTTGTGGGAAAAATTGCGGAATTGCGTAAAACGGTGAAATAAAAAAGGCCCCATGCGGGGCCTTTTTCTTTTGGCTGTTAGCAATTAGGCGAGAGCCAAATTGCCATCCGCCTGAACTTCGCCTTGCGCCTTGCTTTTGCGCCAGCGGTGCATGCCCAGCAAGCAGGCCAGACCGATCAACATAAATTGAATTGGAGCCGGCAGCGGAACTTCAGATGGCGGTACGAAGGTGTAATTATGGATCTGACGGTTCTGGATCAGAGATTTCACAGCAATGCTGCCGTCAGCAGTGCCTATGGCCGTAACATTTGCACCTATAGCCAACAGAGAACCGCGGAAGGTGTCTACGCCCTGAAAGTTCAGTTCAGTGGCGTCGTAGAAATTCCACAGAATGTTGCTGGCGCCGATGTTATTGGCGTTGGCATTGATACCAAAGCCTTTATTGGTATCGAAGTTGATGCCCCCCGGAGCGGTGAAATCATAGGCGATTTTGCCGGCGCTACCTGCCAGATGTGCGGTGGATACATTGATGATCACGGTTTCCGCAGCGCCGGCGCTCAGCTCCAGGCGTGCATTTTGTTTAAACACGTCTGTAGCGTTAACGTTGAAAACAGCCGTGCCGCCAGTGCCAGAATAGTTCAGGGTGACTTTATTTTGCCCTGCGACTACTGTGCCATTGGCACTCAATTGGGCGTAGCTGGCAGAGGCGTCTTTCAACTCACCGACGATGGAGTCACGCAGATTTTTCAGTTCAGTTTGGTTGCCTTTACTAACAGTTTGAACACTGCGATCGCCGTTGAGATTAAAGCCGACTTTGTCGACCTTGCCGCCGTAGACAACACTGCCGGATTGGACATTGAACCAGCCGCCGTTGCCTTTGATGTCGCCCACAGTGACCAATGAGTCAAAAGATGCCTTGCGGTCGAGGTCGAGGCCAACGTCAAGCGAGCTCTTGGTTATCAGGTTGCCACCGACAAACACCTTGCCGCCAACGGAGGAAGACTGGTGGGTATAGTCGTCAGCTACTATCAGGTTGTATTCGCTAAGAGGCAGAGCTGCGGCGCCCAAGCTGATCAAGCTGGAAGCGGCCAGAACAATGGCTCGGGAAATCAATCGGTTCATATTTAGTCCTATCGTTATGTTGATTTCAAAGGTGAAGTTTTTGGGATATCCCTTGAAACGAGCCGGGGGTAAAGCAGCTTTTGTACCCAAACGAATACTGTGGCGCCAAAGCAGATTTAAGTTGTTGATTTTAAATACTATATTTCTGAAGCATTGACGCAAAAAACGACAAAAGGGCGGTTAGTTTCAGGTATCTGTAAGAAAAGTCGGCAGAGTGGAAAGCGTCCTGCCGGATCATGACCAACACGGGAGAAGACTGATGAAAGGCAGTTGTTTGTGCGGCAGTGTCCGCTATGAGATCGATCCACCCTTCCGGATTTTCCAGTACTGCCACTGTCAGCGCTGCCGCAAATTCACCGGCAGCGCCCACGCTTCCAACATCTTCGTGCCGCCGCCGCAGTTTCGCTGGCTGGGGGGAGAGGAATTGGTGGGCCGGTTCGAGCTGCCGGACAGCAAATATTTTTCCACCTGCTTCTGCAAAAATTGCGGCTCCTCCCTTCCCTGGCACGTCAAAGGCGGCAAAAACGTAGTAATCCCGGCCGGCACCCTGGACGAAGACCCGGGCATACGGCCCCAGCAGAATATTTATTGGGACTCCCGCGCCTGCTGGTATGTGGAATCGCACGAGCTGCCGAAATACAGCGAACTGCCCCCCAGGAAATAAACAATTTCTTGGATTATTGGATGCGACAGTCGCGACGTCAGAAATACGATGTGGAGGCTATACCCGCTCACTCAAAGCTGATTCCCCAGCCACTGATTGATATCGCGGGCGACCTTATCAGCCATTGAAATTCCCGCTGAATTTATCAGTCCATGATCGAGGTCCGGATAAACAACAAAGTCCAAATTGGTTTTCCCCAAACTGCGCAGATTTTCAATCATTGCAGCGACAGCTTCAGGCGAAACTGATTGATCCAAGCCGGATTGAATAATCAGCATGGGGCCATTAATAGAGCGCAGAATATTTTGCTGATCATAAGTCAGCATGCTGCGCCACCAGCTGTAACCGTGGTTGCTCGCCTCCACCGCAAACGGCTCAGCAGTCAGAATTTGAGTGACGAACTCATTAAAACCATGGAGCGCTGCTTCCCGCGCATCCGGTGGACTGGTTAACGCGATATTGTGCAGCACATCATCCAGAAAATGACGGCCCCCGGAATTAATCAGAACCGCAACATTAACCGCGTCGGATACGGAGGCAATCATGCCAGCAATCTGTGCACCTTCACTGCCGCCGAGCGCAACAACATTCTTATATCGATGCTGCGATAGAACCGAGTTGAGAATCACTTGAATGTCCGCAACTCTTTGTTGGGGATTATCGCGCTGAATATATTCCGCAGGGCAATCCTGCCGCTCACCTTCGGCGCTGTAAGGCAACTTAGCGGTAATGCCGCGCTTTTCAACGGTTAACACATCAGCAGATGGCCACACAGCTTGGGCAGAGTTATGCAGAAATTTATCGTGCACAACACTGTTGCAGTCAGAGCCCTGGAGATAAAGCAAGAGCGTATCTGCTCTGTTTTTGACGGACTTGTGTTCCAGATAAAACTGAATCCTTGACCCGTCGTCTCGTGTGATCTCCGATGCTTGCAAAAGCTTTGGTGCTGGCGCGGTGGTAGAGCAGGATAAAATCGTGACAATGAGTGCCGACAGGAGTGGTTTTTTCATGTGGGAGATTTTTATCCAAAGAGAGTTTTCATTATGCGTGAGGTCGGCGCTGATTATGAAGAGTTTCACGTGCTAAGATCCAAACCTTTTTCTGATAATTAAAAATAAGGTATATCGATGAAAGTAACCTACCGCTGTGTCGTTGCAATCGCGATATTTTTTATCACCCTAGGCGCAGGTGCTGCCGCTCAAGTTGAACCTAAAAACCTGCAACAGAAGCTGGACCAGCTGGTCGCTGAATATCGAGATCATCATGGGATTGTCGGACTGGGGGTGGCAGTGATGCGTAACGGTGAGGTTGTTGCGTCTACTGCAGCGGGCGAGCGCAAATATCGAAGCGGTGTGCCAGTGACGATTCACGATAGTTGGCATGTCGGTTCTATCACTAAGTCTTTTACTGCTACTGTCATCGCGCGGCTGGTGGAGCGAGGGCTAATAAATTGGGATACCACCATTGGCGAAGTCCTGGGTGATTCCATGAATATCAGCGCAAGCTGGTCTGCAATTACCATAGAACAACTGTTAACTCACACGTCTGGTGCATCCGCCAGTCTTCGGCCGCCGCTCTCATTTTTATTTCGCAATTATGCCGAAGGTGAGAAACGGACAGCCGCACGCGAAATGTTGGTTGCGAGGTTTATAAAAAAAGAACCGGCAGAATTGCCCGGCAGCGCCTTTATTTATTCCAACGGTGGATATCTTCTTGCCGGATTTATGGCCGAAAAAGTTACGGGAATGGCCTGGGAGGACCTGATTCGGCAAGAAGTCTTCAGTCCTCTCCATATCAAAAGTGGCGGCTTTGGTCACCCCCATAAAGCGGCGGGAGAGCTGCAACAACCACATGGGCATAAACGTTTTCTAGGATTGATTAAATCCACAGGCTACGACCCGGTATCAGTACTCGGTCCCGCTGGCTCAATTCATATTGGCCTGCAAGATCTGCTGATCTACGGTAATGATCATTTAATGGGAGAAAGCGGCGAAGGCAAATTGTTACAAGCGGAAACCTACCAAAAACTACATACACGGGTTTTGGATAAATATGGCTTCGGCTGGGTAATCAATCCAGATGAAGGGGAAAATGGGCGAGTAATCTGGCACAACGGTTCTAATGGCCATTGGGATGCGCTACTTGTTCTTATGCCTAAATCAACCACTGTGATTGCTATTGCAGCCAATGATGGGAGATTTGCGTCCAAAGGCGATATCACATGGGCACTGATGGAGAAGGTGGCGGGTCTACTGGATTAATGCAGAATTGTATTTGCAAAATTCAACCTTTAGGGTTTCCTGCGTTAATTCTCCTGTACCAAATAAAACACCCCAATAGCGAAATAACGCAGATAATCTTCAGCAATAACAGCCACCATGGGCGCCACCAAGCGCCAGTGTTGGCTTCTATCACATCGCTGATGCCAAAGAGGAAGAAGGTCAGGGATGACACAACCAGCAGCTTGAAGTAACGGCTGTTGGATTTCCTTAGAGTTTGAGTAGTCAGGATCGCTGAAATAACAAACCACAGAACGGATTCAATATAGTTAAATTGAGAAATATTCATAATCTGTAACGTCGGAATCCCATAGGAAAAAGCCAGTCCATAAAACCAGAGATTGTCAAAAGGCCAAATCAATAATTTTCTGCTATAAGCCGCTCCAGTCTGTCCTGCGCCATATTTCTATACATAAAACCAATTTCCCAGTTTAGATAGCGCATTCATCATTCTGTGCTAAGGTGAAAATGTTTTAAGGTGATTATTGTTCCACGCATTTAGGTACGGATATGTCAAGTGCGACCACGATTGACGATTTGCGCAGAGAGCGCGCAAATCGTGCAGACAACATCTTCCTCTGCGTTATTGTTCTTGAATTCCTCTACTCCTTGGCTCTAGCCCCCTGGTATGGGACTTGGAATGAAGCCTTGACGGTCGGAATTACGCTGGTCGTTATGAGTTTTGCAGTTTATTACTTTTCGCCCGCGACACGACTTTCCTCGATAATATTGGCCTCACTGGGCATGATGTTCGTGATGTTACACATCCACCAGGCGCAGGGGCTTATTGAAATGCACTTTGGTGTGTTTGTACTGATTGCCTTTACTGCGATCTATCGGGACTGGCTGCCGTTGATCGTTGTTGCGGCACTTATCGCCGCGCACCATCTCATCTTCTGCTATTTGCAGCATCACGGCTCCGGCGTTTGGGTATTCCGCGATATGGAAGACCACTGGCTGCGGGTATTTATCCATGCCGGCTATGTGATCTGTGAGACCGCATTCTTTTTAATTTTCACGCATGCTGCCCGCAAAGATGTGGCCGTGGGTGACGTGCTTACCGTTACCACGCAAAAAATGATGGAACAGGACCACACCATCGACTTTCGCGTCCAGGTGGACGACCGCATCAGCGGCCTAAAACATTTCGCCAATCTGATTGATGTGCTCAAACTCCTGCTGAGCGACGTGCAGCAGGTATCAAATAAATTGGCAACCTCCGCCGGTGAGCTCGATGAAAAACGCGAATATCTGCATGTGCGCAGTGAGTCCATGCAGCACGATATCCACCACTTGGTGGACGCAGTGGAAACCCTGTCCAACGCCGTGCACGACATAGCTTCCAATGCCGAATCCGCTGCGCAAGCGGTGAACGATGCCTATAGCGATGAAGCCTCTTTGCGCGGCGTGGTCCAATCCAGTCAGGAAATTAACACGCAATTGGCGCAAGCGTCCGAGCGTATGTGCAATCTCAACAACGCCTGTCATACCATCGACAGCGTGGTGGGGGTGATCACCAGCATCGCCGAACAAACCAATCTCCTCGCGCTCAATGCGGCCATCGAGGCAGCGCGCGCCGGTGAAGACGGGCGAGGTTTTGCGGTGGTCGCCGACGAAGTCCGGGCCCTCGCCGGCCGCACCCGCGAATCCACCAATGAAATTGTGGCACTGATCAAGGCACTGCAAGACGATTCGGAAGCAACCGTCAGCGTGCTCGAATCCTGCCGCCGCATTTCCGCTGAAACCGAGCAGCGCGGCCTCGCTGTGACGCTCTCCCTCGATAAACTGAAAACCAATTTAAGCAACATCGCCAAACTCAACCAGTCCATCGCCTCCGCGACGCAAGAACAAGATCACGTCAGCAAACTCATGACCCAAAACGCCCATCAAGTTCGCGAGAAAAATGCAGTAGTGCGGCAGGAGGTGCAGACGTTAGGCGCTATTTCGGAAGAATTGATTACCCAGCAGAAGCGGCTTTATGAACGTATGCGGAATTTGATTCTGGATGCGGAGATGCAGGAGGGGGAAATGATAAATTGTCAGAGATGAAAAATGACTCTGTCCATTTTAGGTTATGGCGGTGCCTTGATTTTAATATTCCTGGTGTTCAATTTATCGGAGATTTTTATCCGCAGGCCGCATATTCAAATGCCGAGCAAACGGCAGAAAATCCTTATCTGAGAATAGCAGCGGGATGTCATTTTCAATACAAAAGGTCGCGATAATCACATCGGCCGTCTTTCGAATGGTGATACCTTTTTTTCGCAAAGCTCTGTAGTAATCCGCAGACTTAAGGGCGAGGTCGGGAGTGAGCATGTTGTGTATAGGTAGTTCGGTCAGATGGTTTTTGGCGATTGAATAATCCTTGTCTGAACGAAAGCCCTGCAGTATTTCGAGCAAAATAAGATCGCCCATAATCACCGTCTGGCCTTGCAGGGCTTGGTCCAAAATTGAAGCCTGTGGAGTATCTTGTCCGTTGAAGTAATCAATCCAAACACTGGTATCCACTAAGATCATTTATCCGTTCTCATTTCTTCGAGATTTCCTTCCCAGCGCAGTTTGCCGCGCAATACTCGGATATTTTCTTGTTTGCGCTGATTTATTAAGGCGCGCAAGCCTGCTTCAACTGCTTCTTTCTTGGTTTTCAAGCCGGATGCTTTAAGAGCCTCATCCATCAACTGGTCGTCTATAACGATGTTGGTTCTCATATAACCTGCCGAACATATGTGTATGAATGTGTATTTGTATACACATTATGGTCGGGCCGGATTTATTCGGCAACTCAAGATTGATGTTGGGCATCCAGATCCTTTCCCGTATTAACCTTCCCCTGCAACTCCCCCACCTGCCTCTCCAGCTCCTCCAACTTCAACCGAGTCCGCTGCAACACCGCCTGCTGCGCATCGAATTCTTCCCGCGTAACAAGATTGAGTTTGCGCAGGACGGATTCGAGGAGGGAGCGGAGTTGGCTTTGGGATAGGTCTTCCGGTTGGCGGCCTTGCAGGCCTTGGCGCAATTCGTGCAAAAACTCTTGTGCTCGTAGCTTAGAAAAGTCGAAAACCATAAGAATCTCCTAGCGCTGTCGCGCCAACTTGGTGCGTGGTGATTTTACTGTGTACTATTTTGGAGCATTATTTTTGCCTGTCATCAGCAGAGTCTAGATTTTTCGGGCGTTTGCCTTCATCTGATGACCCCGGAAAACAACAATGACGCATCTTTCATTACCTTCACTCAATCTAATTCCGCCCCGCCATTGGTTTGCCCAATTGGATCTTCAGTTGGAGCGGCGCGGGGCGAAATCTGTTTTAACTCACGTTCGACACCAAGGGCCTTTGCGGGTGCAGAGGCCGTTTTATCCCGAGGAAAACGGCTGCTGTCACTTATATTTACTGCACCCGCCGGGCGGCATGGTTCTGGGTGATTTGCTGCAAATTAACATAGCCACCACGCCCGGTGCGACCGGGCTGATCACCACCCCCTCGGCGGGCAAGATTTATCGCGCCCAAGGCTTTCAGGAAGTGCAGCGTCAGGAGGTGCACATAAGTAGTGCATCAGGTTCGTGTATTGAATGGCTGCCGCAGGAAACCATCGTTTTCAACGGCGCTAACGGTCGACTGCGCACCCGCCTGGAATTGCAGGGCGACGCGCGGGCGTGTGTGTGGGATGTGGTTTGCCTCGGTAGGCCCGCATCTGACGAGGTTTTTACTGAAGGGCGCTGTGAGCAGATTCTGGAAATTTACCGGGACAATCGTCCGCTGTTGATCGAGCGCAATCGCTTTGATGGCGGCGATGAGCGCATGCGGGCGCGCTGGGGTCTGCACAATGCTCCGGTGGCTGGCACATTTCTCGCTACGCTCAAGCCCACTCGCGACCGGGTGGACGCCTTAGTGGAAGCGCTGGAAAGCCTTGCACCTGGACCGGACCATCAATGGGGTCTGACGCAGAAAGGCGAATTGTTCATCGCGCGTTATCTCGGCCAGTCCACGCGGTTGTGTCGCGCCGGATTTGAATATGTTTGGCGTGAATTGCGGACGGATTTAACGAGCGCTGCGGCAGTGACGCCGCGAATTTGGAATACATAAAGCTGTTAGTCAGTAGCTCTGAAAAATCAGAAAGACACTTCACATTATTGGGGAGAAAACCGTGGAGCTCACTCCAAGGGAAAAAGACAAATTGCTGATATTTACCGCCGCCTTGCTGGCCGAGCGCCGCAAAGCGCGCGGATTGAAGTTGAATTATCCCGAGGCGGTGGCGCTGATCAGCGCGGCGATTATGGAAGGAGCGCGGGACGGTAAAACGGTGGCGCAGCTGATGAGCGAGGGACGCACCATTCTCACCCGTGAGGATGTTATGGAAGGCATCGCCGAGCTGATTCCCGAAGTGCAGGT
>JBQGED010000009.1:0-6137 GCA_052039425.1 Sphingobacterium griseoflavum
AAGGGCATCAGCAGAATAAAGCTCCACATGTTGATCTCGATTTAATGCGATAAACCATTGGTTGGCGTCGGGCGATTGGGCGATAAAAAACACGTCGCCGCTTGGCAGATTGCCTCGCTCCACGGGGGAAAGTTTATAGTCCTGTTTAAGCAGGTAGAGCTCGCCGTAATTGTCGGCGACTACCGCCAAATTTTCGGTGGTCTCGTAAGACCCGATGGCGGTGATGGCCTCATATTCTTTGGTCCTTGTCGCTATGTGCCATTTTTGATCCGTCGTGCGCAAAAGGACTGTGCCAAGACGTGTGCCGGCCAATATGCGTCCATCCGCGAGTTCCACCAGGCTACCCGCGCCCTGCGGATGTGACAGGGCTAGAAGTTCTATAAGGTCTTTTTCAGCAATGGGTTGTGTCCAACCAGAGGAAATACTCCTGTTATAGAGTTCGAGTTGGCCCGGCAGATAACGTTTAATGATGTGCCGGTTATCCGTGAATTGGTGGCTTCTACCCAGAGCAGCCCGCATATTGATGGCGGTCAATATGACTCGTCCCAAATCGGCCACTTCCCCGGCGGCGATTTTAATATTTGGCAGGATAGGTGAATGGCCCACATCGAGATATTTCATGCCGGCGTTCAGGCGGGTCAAACGATACTCGCCCGGCGGTAATGCGCCGATAAAAACCGAAGTGTCTCTCGATTTTTGTGGAATAGAATTATTGAGGACAAAGTCTTTCGCTGGTTTTTCGCCGATTTTATTCAAAATAAATTGCTGAATCTGTCCTATCTCGCCCGTGTTGGCAGTGGCTGACAAAACCACCAAGCCGTTTTGATCAGGCGCACGTATAAATGCGTCGCTGTCCTTTGCATTTTGCACAGTCGCGCATCCGGCAAAAATGAACAGAGTGGCTATTAGGAAAAGTCTTTGTGTGGCCTGGATCATGTGTCGTTCCAATAGGTGACGGTGACTGTCCGCATGTGCGGGTACTGCTTCCAAGACCCATCACTCGTGAAATACCTCCAAATGGACCGAAGCATTGAAGGAGTATAGCCAGGGTTTACCGGCAATCCGGACCCGCGTCTCCGGCGGCGAATGTTGCCTTGCGTATAGAAGGGGTGGGTTTAGCGCGGTAGGGTTTTCTCACGAACGCCACGTTCAGGAGAAGAGCCCTTATGGCCCAGCTGATCCAGGTAACACCGCAAGGTCTCTACTGCCCGCAGGGCGATTTTTATGTGGACCCATGGGGCAAGGTCGAGCGGGCGGTGGTGACCCATGGGCATTCGGATCATGCGCGTTTGGGCTCGCAGCAATATTTCTGCAGCGCGGCGTCTGTGCCGATTCTGCAGCACCGTCTGCCGCAGGCCGGCGAGATACGGCCCCTGGGTTTTGGTGAGACGCTGCAACTGGGCGACGCCACGATTTCCCTGCATCCGGCGGGGCATATTCTCGGCTCGGCGCAGGTGCGGATTGCAGCGGAGGGTGAGGTGTGGGTGGTGACCGGCGACTACAAACGCTGTGACGATCCCACCTGTGAGCCCTTTGAAGTGGTGCCCTGCAATGCCCTGATTACCGAGGCGACTTTTGGCGCGCCCGTGTATCAATGGCAGCCCGGCGCGGAAACCGTGGGCGAGATTTATCAATGGTGGATGGACAATCGCCGCGCTGGCCTTACCTCTTTGCTGTTTTGTTATGCCTTGGGAAAAGCGCAGCGGGTGCTCGCCGAATTGCGGCGCTTTACCGATGAACAGGTGTACACCCACGGCGCGGTGGAAGCGATCACCGCCATTTACCGCGACCAGGGTGTGGCCATGCTGCCCACCCGCGTTACCACCGATCTGCCCAGAGATCATTCCTATACCGGCGCCCTGATTATCGCGCCGCCCTCCGCCCACCGTTCGGTGTGGATGAAACGCTTTAAAAATGTTTCCACCGGTTTTGCCTCCGGCTGGATGCGCGTGCGCGGACACAGACGCAGACGCGGTTATCAGCGCGGTTTTGTTTTATCCGACCACGCCGATTGGCCAGGGTTATTGCGCACCGTGCGGGAGACAGGTGCGCAGCGGATTTATGTGACCCACGGCTACAAGGATTTATTAGCGCGTTATTTGTGTCACGAAGGCTACGCCGCACAATCCCTCGATACGCTTTTTACCGGAGATGACACGCTATCAGCCAGCGACGACACAGAGGTGTCCGCGGCGGAGAGTCCCGCCGTATGAAACGCTTTGTCGAATTATTTCAGGCACTCGATTCCACCACCTCCACCAACGCCAAGGTGGAAGCGCTGATGAACTATTTTCAAAGCATTCCCGCTGCCGACGCCGCATGGGCGACCTATTTTCTCACCGGCGAGCGCATCAAGCGTTTTATCACCTCCAGGGATTTGCAAAATTGGGCGATGGAAATGACCGGCATGCCGGAATGGCTGTTCAAAGATGCTTACCACACTGTCGGCGATACTGCGGAAACCGTGGCGCTTTTGGTCGGACAGGCGAGATCGGAAATGGAGGACGTGTCATTGCAGGAATGGGTGGAAAGGCAAATTATGCCGCTGATGCCTTTGAGCAAACCTGAACAGGGTGAACGGGTTAAACAGTGGTGGCGCGAACTCGATACCGCCGAATGTTTTGTGCTGAATAAAATCATCACCGGCGCTTTTCGCGTCGGCGTTTCCAAAACTCTGGTGTTGCGGGCATTGGCGCAAGTGGCGCAACTGGACCCGGCGGTGATCGCCCACCGATTTATTGGCGCCTGGCAGCCCACCGCAGAATTTTTTCAGGAAGCACTCAGCGCTGCCGGTCACACCTCCACGGCGCCGCGCCCTTATCCGTTTTATCTGGCCTATGCGTTGGAACAAGAACCGGAATCCATCGGCGAACCGCAAGACTGGCTCGCGGAATGGAAATGGGATGGCATTCGCGGGCAGATCATGCACCAGGGCGGAGAAGTCTTGATCTGGTCGCGGGGAGAAGAATTGGTGACCGCGCAATTTCCAGAGTTGGAAGAATTGGCGAAGCTGCTGCCGGAGGGCGCGGTGCTGGACGGGGAAATTCTCGCCTGGACGGATAATGCGCCGCTGGATTTTTCCGCTTTGCAAAAACGCCTCGGCCGCAAAAAACCAGGGCCTACGGTAATGCGAGAAAACCCGGTGATTTTTATGACCTACGATTTATTGCAATGGAACGGTGATGACTGGCGCGAGCGCCCGCTGCACGAACGTAAAACCCAGCTCGCCCTGCTGACGGCGCAAATGGACGACCCGCGTTTGCGATTTTCCCCTGTGCTGGAATTTCATTCCTGGGGAAATCTCACCGAATTGCGCGACCAGGCGCGGGCGCAAAGTGTCGAAGGTCTGATGTTGAAACGCCGCGATTCCACCTACCAAGTGGGTCGTAAAAAAGGCGACTGGTGGAAATGGAAAATCGATCCCTACACCATCGATGCGGTCCTGCTCTACGCTCAACCCGGCTCCGGTCGCCGCGCCAATTTATATACGGATTACACCTTTGCTTTGTGGCAAGGCGAGGAGTTGGTGCCGGTGGCCAAAGCTTATTCCGGTCTCACCGACAGCGAAATCAATCGTGTGGACAATTGGGTGCGGCGCAATACCGTGGAGCGTTTCGGCCCTGTGCGGTCGGTAAAACCGGAATTGGTGTTTGAAATCGCCTTTGAAAATATCGCCTTTTCCAAACGCCATAAATCCGGTGTGGCGGTGCGGTTTCCGCGCATTAAACGCTGGCGTGAAGACAAACCCTATCGCGAAGCGGACACCTTGGATAATCTGAAATCCCTCATCCGCGGCAATGCCGATTTACCTATGGCATAAATCCGTATGCCACGTGCTTCCGCAAAAAAATCGCTTTCCACTATTCAGCGCGCTCAGCCAATAAATGGGGAGGCGGCCTGGAAAAAAATCGATGCGTGGTTTGCGCAGCAGAATTGGCATGCTACAGAATTTCAGCGCGCCGCATGGCAGGCTTATCAGCAAGGCAAGAGCGGCTTGATTTATGTTCCCACCGGATCGGGAAAGACTTATGCAGCGGTATTCGCGGCCATTGCTGAACTGTTACAAAATCCGCCGCATCCCAAAGACGACGGCTTGCATTTGCTCTATATCACACCGCTGCGCGCATTGAGTCGCGATGTGGAAAAATCCATCAGCAAACCCTGCGCGGATCTCGGTCTGAATATTCGCATCGAAACCCGCACCGGCGACACCAAATCCTCCCTGCGGCGCAAGCAACAACAGCGCCTGCCACATATTTTGATCACCACACCGGAATCTTTTGCACTGCTGCTTTCCTATCCGGGAGCAAGAGAACAATTTCATCAAACCCGCAGTGTGATTATTGATGAATGGCACGAACTCGCCGGCGGCAAACGCGGAATTTTGTTAGAGCTGGGTTTGGCGCGCCTGCGCAAAATCGCCCCGTCCGTGCGCACCTGGGCGCTGTCCGCCACCATTGCAGACCCGCAGACAGCGGCGCGTTTGGCGGTGGGGGAGGGCAGCGACGCCGCGATTATTAAAGCCGACATTAAGCGGCCGGTATTTGTGCGCTCGTTATTGCCGGAACAGGTTGATGCTTTTCCCTGGGCGGGGCATCTCGGTTTATCCATGCGCGATAAATTGGTGGCGGACCTGGATATAGAGCGCAGCACCCTGATTTTCACCAATACGCGCTACCAAGCGGAAAAATGGTTTCAGGAAATTCTCGACGCGCGCCCCCAGTGGGCAGGATTGATTGCACTGCACCACGGCTCCCTCGATATGAAAGTGCGCGATTTTGTGGAGTCCGGAATCAAATCCGGTGCCTTGAAGTTGGTGGTGTGCACATCATCGCTGGATTTGGGGGTGGATTTTCCCCAGGTGGAGCGCGTCTATCAAATCGGCTCGCCCAAAGGCATAGCCCGCACTATGCAGCGTGCCGGCCGCGCGCGCCACCGTTTGGGTGAGCCCTGCGAAATCACCTGCGTTCCCACCCACGCCCTCGAATTATTGGAATTCGCCGCAACCCGCAGCGCAGTGACAAAGGGTGAAGTGGAAAAACGTCCGCTGCTGCACAAGCCTTTCGATGTGTTGGCGCAGCATCTGGTGTCCTGCGCCACCAGTGATGGTTTTATCGCCGAGGAATTATTTGCCGAAGTCAAAACCGCTTATTCCTTTCGCAATCTCACCTGGCAGGAATTTCTCTGGGTACTGGCGTTGGTGGAACACGGCGGCGCCAATCTGCAGGCGTACAGCGAATATCACAAAATTGCTCGGGATGAAGCCGGCGCATTTCGTATTGTCAGCCCGCGCCTCGGTCATGTACACCGGATGAATATCGGCACCATTCATTCGGATGCGCAATTGCAGGTGAAATTTCTGCGCGGCAAAACCCTGGGCATGATCGAAGAGGGTTTTATCAGCCGCTTGCAAAAAGGCGATCGTTTTGTTTTTGCAGGCCGCACGCTGGAACTCTTTCGGGTGGAAGATGCGCAGGTGCTGGTGCGTCTCAGCGAAAAATCCAGCCGCGCCATCACCAAATGGCCGGGCAGTCGGCTGCCCATCTCCGAATCCCTCAGTGCGGAAATTCGCGCACTGCTGAGCAATCGGGATTTATGGCGGGAATCGGAAGAACTCGCCGCCATCGAAGTGATCCTGCGGCGTCAAGCGGAATTGTCCGCAGTCCCTGCCGCGCATCAGTTGCTGGCGGAAATCTGCCGCACGCGTGAGGGTTACCATTTGTTTCTCTATCCATTTGAGGGGCGTCTGGTGCACGAAGGACTGGCCCCGCTGCTAGCCTATCGTTTCGCCCGCGTACAAAAAGCGAGTTTTTCCCTAACGGTCAATGATTATGGTATGGAATTCCTCTGCCGCGAAGCATTCCCTTATCAGGAGGTGCTGACGGCGAAGATCTTTTCTACAGAAAACTTGGCCGAGGATACGCTCGCGAGTTTAAACATCAGCAATATGGCGAAGCGGCAATTTCGCGACATCGCGCGCATCACGGGACTCGTCAATCAAAACTATCCAGGTCGACTCAATCTCGCGCGGCAATTGCAGGCGAGCGCGTCGCTATTATTCGACGTGTTTCAACGTTATGAGCCGGATAATCTATTGCTGCGCCAAGCCGAGCGCGAAGCGCTGGACCAGTTTTTTG
>JBQGED010000010.1:0-3290 GCA_052039425.1 Sphingobacterium griseoflavum
GCTCTTTAACCGCCGGCCCGGCTTGAATTTAATGATGCGAGGAGTGTTGATCGGAGTTTCCCCCAATTCGCGGAGAAACAACGCGACAGCTTCGTCGTCAGATATATATTGGCTGGAATACACCAGACCATTACCCATGCGGTACTGCAGGGGAATCCGCCAACGCCAACCAAATTCGTAGGCAATCGAACGCGTATAGGGAGAAATCTCGCCGGCTAATTCCGTCTGCGCAGCCACGGCGCTGTCGCAAATAAAGATATTGCTCCAGTCCTCGTATCCTATATGCAAGGACTTGCCAATTAAAAGCGCACGAAAGCCGGTGCAGTCAATAAAAAAATCGCCTTCGACCTTTTCACCGGATTCCAGACATAGTGCCTGAATAAATCCATTACTGGGATCCAGCATCACATGCTGAATTTTGCCTTCGATTCTGCGCGCGCCGTGCTGCTCGCTCATTTTTCTGAGGTAGCGCGCATACGCGGACGCGTCCAAATGGTAGGCGTAACTTAATCTCGGCTTGTTGGTTAGCGAAAACTTTCCAGCTTTGGCAGCCTGTAATTCAGGCGAATAATCCCCAAATGGGGCATTAAGCCCTTCTTTTAAACCGCGCAGCCAAAAGTGCTGGAACTGTCCGACCCAACATTCCTTCCCTGTATCACCAAAAGCGTGAATATAGGTGTCGCCATTTTTTCCCCAATTTTCAAATTGAATGCCCAACTTGAAAGTGCCTCTGGTTTCGCGCAGAAATTCGGCTTCATCAATACCCATTAAATGGTGAAAGGATCGCATGGTGGGAATGGTCGCTTCACCGACACCGACGGTGCCTATTTCCTCAGACTCCACCAAGGTGACCGATACATGATGGCCGAGCAATTTAGCCAAAGCCGCGGCGGTCATCCAGCCGGCAGTGCCGCCACCTGCGACCACCACTCTCAGTTTTTTGGCTTGTGCATTTTCCATGGAGAAATACCAATTAACGATTAAGTTTATTGATCAGCCAGGATCTCAAACGTCTGGCCTTGTCATCATCCAAAGGCGACAGAAACCCCCTCGCCTGCTCCGGTATGTGATCGTATTTATGATCTTGATCCGAAAAAATATAGTGATCAAAAATCGCTTTCCAGGCTTGCTTTTCATTAGGCGCAAGGTCGCGAATACTCAGCATCGCGTGGTAAAGAACATCCAAAGGGAGATCCGCGTGGGGCGGCGCCTTGCGCCACCAATAATTCACAAGCACATTAAAATCATCGAGCGCTTCAACGTGGTGCCACCACATGGACGGAATAAAAAGCACGTCGCCGGCGGATAACTCCGCCACCTGGGCATGTTCCATCGCTTCAGCAAAACGGGGGAATTTTTGTAAATCTGGATTGGCGAAATCCACCAGGCTTATGGCTTGGCCAGAGGGCGTAAAATGCAGGGGGCCAACGTAAAGATTGCCGACCTGCTCCGGCGGGAAGAGTGTAAATCTGCGTTTCCCCACCACACAACAGGCAATATTATTCGGCGCATCAAAATGCGCGGCTATGCGTGAGCGATTGCCGAGCCACAAACTCACCAGAGGATTATGATGCGCCAGATTAAGATCATTTTCGGCGCGAAAGCCCGGCAACCAGGTATCGATAGTGGTTGAACCCACATAAATACCGGGAGCATCACTTTTATCAGCGAAATCGAGCAAGCGATTCAGGACTTCGGTCAGCGTCGCTCGAGTGGCTTCAAAGTCGAGCGCAGTGCAACTCTCGTCATAAAAAAATTGACCATTTTTTTCCGGCGCACAGGAGTAAACAACAACGGGTTTGCCAGAATAAAATTGCTCGATATATTGCATAGCAGCTGCGGCGGATTGCCGCCCTGCCTGCACCAATGGCCAATCACTCACCAAGCCCCGGACTATAAAGGGTTCATTTTGCTGCAACAAATCATCCGGGATTGCATTGGGCTGCAATACCGTTAATGTTTTGACTTCTGTTTTGGCGATGGTCATTAGATTTAAAGAAATATCACTTGCTGGCGCGGTGCGCGGAATTGCGTTTATCAATCAGGTCTTTGATATTTCCCAAAGAAAACAGCACCAGATACGCCAGTTGTAAATAACCATTCTTGTGCAATCTGGCGATCAGATCATCCCCGAGGGAATACAGTCTGTCCTGATTGATGGTGTAGTAGTTGCTGGCGGTGTAATGCTCGCCATTGTCAAAGTGTATATCCAGGGTTAAAGGTTCGATCAGATCCAAATCAAGAAAAACCTTGAACATCTCGGCACTCGCGGGAAAGCCTTCATGAACCAACATCAGATTTTTCTTTATTTCTTCCAGAAATGGAGTATTGCCACCGCCGGGAAGAAATACCGCCTCACCTTCCTCGCCGTAGCTGATGCGCGGACTGCTGGTATCCAGCAGTACTTTTGAAGGCTGAACCGCTTCGGCATCGCGATTAAAGCCGATCAAAAATGGCTCTCGCTTCATGATTGCTGGAATATAGCGGCCGGCCCAGCCGCTTACACTATTATCCAACAGCAAATTCTCACCATGGGTGAAACCGAACAGAGCAATACTCTGAAATTGCCCTGTTTCCGCATCTTTTTGGAAAAAGATCGGATATTCCTTATGGACCTCGATAAATTCGGTTGGAAATACCACGCAGCCTGCGACCTTATCGCCATACTCCTGCGATCTTCTGGTAATGATCCGCAGGTTTTTGTGGTCCACATTGTTCAGCATTACGTTTTCGACCATTGCTCGATTACCCATCATTATTGTACTAGCTAAAATTTAGATCCTGCTCATGCCGTGTCGGCGCATGGCCGCAAGAAGCGCCCTATTATCCGGCAAATTTTCCATATAGGTTTTGGCTTTGCTCAAAGATTCTTTAATCAATAGAACTTCTGAAGCATCTTCCGAAATTTCCACACACGGCAACTTGGGCTGGAAATTCATGCCGTAGAGTATGTACTGGTAACTTGCCTCGGGGAAGATTTCCTCGGTATGAGGGAAATCATTGTAATAGGGAGGGCGATACTGCCACAGCTCCAACATTTCTTTTAAGCCATCCGGCACCGCAGGACTGGCTTTGACGTCATGCCAATAATCCGTGTCCGTGCGGCCGCTTAACACATAGTGAAGCTTGAGAAATTCAACTATTCTCTGCCAGCGGTACGCAAACAGTTTATTAAAACGTTGGGCCACCACTGCCATGGCATTATCAGATGCCGGCAACTCATCGCGAATAAAATTGGCGGACAGCTCCACCAACGCCAGCGCCGACGCTTCCAATGGCTCGATAAAACC
>JBQGED010000011.1:0-7203 GCA_052039425.1 Sphingobacterium griseoflavum
TTATCTCGTATTTATTTTGAAAAGAGAAAGAAGAATAACACTTCGATAGATCAAAGTGTTCTTCACAAAAGTAAATGTATGATATTTGATTTTGATATCAGAATTTTTTATTTTTTTGTTATCAGGGCCGACTCCAATCCACCTCGACCCAAATTATTTCAGCGTGCAATTCCCTGCAGAAAATGATTCTTTGCCACAATCGCACCGCGATGCTGGATAACCACACCCGCGCAACGGCATCCATGCGCAGCGGCAGACGCCGGATCTCGACCGCTGAAACGCGCGGCGAGATACCCAGCGTTAAAAGAATCTCCTGCGGCAGTGGTATCCACCACTTGCGCCACTGGTGGCACCTCCACTTGCTGCTCGCGACAACCGCCACCTCCAGAGGCCGCGACAACCACTGGGTTGGGGCCGCGTTTAATTACCACCTCACCAACCCCTGCGTCCATACAACGACCAAGTACGTCCACAGGTTCGCCACTACCCCACAAACGGGCCTCGTCGTCATCGGTCAATAACGCGATATCGGCAACCGCCAGCGCGCCGGCCATGGCACCGCAAGCGTGCTCGCGATTGCGCCAGAGCTGCGGGCGGTAGTTGTTGTCGAATACCACTTTGCCGCCGCGAGCGCGAAAATTGGCCAGGATCCGCAGCAGACTCGCGCGTGCCTCATCAGAGAGAATGCCCAGGGTGACGCCGCTTAAATAGGCGTAGGGAATCGCCAACAGACGCTGCTCCAGGGCAGCAGCGGACGCCTGCGTAGAAAACATCTCCCGCGCCGGGGATTGGCCGCGCCAGAAGCTGAAGCTGCGCTCGCCATTAGGTTGATTGGCGATCAGATAGAGGCCGGGTGTGCGACCGGAGACAATCTCGATGGAGGTGGTGTCGAGCCCCTCCTGCGCCATCAACTGCAGCAGCTCACTGCTATAGGGATCGTCGCCGAGGCGGGTGAAATAAGCGGTGCTGACGCCGAGCCGCGTCAGATAAATCGCGGTGTTGTAGGTATCTCCGGCGTAGCCAAGGGCCAGGAGTTTTTTGCCGCCGGCCTCCCCTGCGGGAGCCAGTTCCAACATCACCTCGCCTATCGCGAGAATCTGTACCGACATAAAAGATCGTGCCTCTACTTGCTAAAGGTCAGCGCTCGAATGACGGCTCGAATGCGCACCACTTGAAATCTGGCCTTACCAGTTTGAAGTGGCACATGATGTCGTTTTTCTGTCCGCAATACCAGAGATAATTTGCTGTCTTTGTTGACAAATGTCGGCTTTTCCAGGCAGTCTCACCGGCGGCCAAAGGCGTGTCTCCGCCGCCGTTATGGCAGATTTACATGACAAATTGGTCTGACCTGTTTCCCTGTTCTTAACAGCGCCCCCACCATTACCGATTTTGAAAGAGAGTGGATTATGAAGCACACCACCCGACAACCACTGATCTTGCATCCCGACCGACTGTTCTCCGCCGACCCCACCCAGCGAGCCATAGCCCGGCGGCTCTACGACGAAGTCAAAAACCTGCCCATCGTCAGCCCCCACGGTCATACCGATCCCCAGTGGTTTGCCGACAACGCGCCTTTCGGCAACGCTACTGAATTGCTGATCCGCCCCGACCACTACGTCTTCCGCATGATGTACAGCCTGGGCGTGCCGATGGAGTCGCTCGGCATCCCGACCAAGGACGGCACGCCGGTGGAAGCCGATCCGCGCAAAACCTGGCGCCTGTTCGCCGAGCACTATTACGCCTTCCGCGGCACCCCCTCGCGTATGTGGCTGGACCATGTGTTCAAGGAAGTGTTCGGCCTGGAAGTTGCGCTGAACAGCGCTACTGCGGATGAATATTTCGATCACATCAACGCCTGCCTGAGCCGTCCGGAATTTCTGCCGCGGGCGCTGTTCGAGCGCTTTAACATCGAATGGCTGGCGACTACCGAATCGCCGCTGGATGACCTTCGCCATCACCAAAAAATCCGCGCCAGCGGCTGGAAAGGCAATGTCATCACCGCCTACCGCCCCGACCCGGTTATCGACCCGGAATTCGAAGGCTTTGCCCGCAATGTCGCCCGCCTGGGTGAAATCACTGGCGAAGACACGCAGAGCTACAACGGCTTCCTGGCCGCCCTGCGCCAACGCCGCGACTACTTCCGCCAGATGGGAGCCACCTCCACCGACCACGGCCATCCCACGGCGGCGACGGCGGATTTGAGTCGATCTCAAATCGAAGCACTGTTCGCCCAAGCACTCGCCGGCACATGCAACCCGCAGCAGGCGGAATTGTTCCGCGGTCAGATGCTCACCGAAATGGCGGCCATGAGCCTGGAAGACGGCTTGGTCATGCAGATCCACGCAGGCTCTTTCCGCAATCACAACGCCCGCCTGTTCAGCCGCTACGGCCGCGACAAAGGTGCGGATATCCCCATGGCCACCAGCTACGTCCAGGCGCTCAAGCCCCTGCTGGACCGCTTTGGCAATGAGTCCAAACTCACCATCATCCTGTTTACCCTGGATGAGACGGTATACAGCCGCGAACTCGCGCCCCTGGCGGGCCATTACCCCTGCCTGCGCCTGGGCCCCGCCTGGTGGTTCCACGACAGCCCCGAAGGCATGCGCCGCTTCCGTGAGCAGACCACCGAAACCGCCGGCTTCTACAACACCGTCGGCTTCAACGACGACACCCGCGCCTTTCTCTCCATTCCCGCCCGCCACGACGTGGCGCGCCGGATGGACTGCGGCTTCCTGGCGCAACTGGTGGCGGAGCACCGCATTCAGGAAGATGAAGCTCGTGAGCTGGCCGTGGACTTGACCTACAACCTGGTGAAGAAAGCCTACAAGCTCTGATCTTCTGCCTTATTGCCGCACCCGCGAATCGGCGGGTGCCCGCTACGAGATTGATTTATGTCGCGACTCAACTCCGCCCTCCTGGCCAGTCTGGAAATTCCCCGGCCGCAATACGACCGCGCCCGCGTCAAACCCGGCATAGTGCATCTGGGCATAGGCGCATTCCACCGCGCCCACCAGGCCTTTTATACAGAGGCGGTGATGAACCGCTTCGGCGGCGATTGGGGCATTATCGGCTGCAGCCTGCGTTCGGAATCCGTGCGCCAGCAGTTGGAACCGCAGGACGGCCTTTACACCATCTTGGAACGCGGGGCGAGCGATCGTCCGCAGATCATCGGCGCCGTGCAAAAGGTGCTGGTGGGACCGGAAAATCCCGCCGCGATCATCGCCGCAATCGCCGCTCCGCAAGTCACCATCGTTTCTCTCACAGTGACTGAAAAAGGTTATTGCCACTCGCCCGCCAGCGGCGCTCTCAATCTGCAGCACCCGGATATTCAGCACGACATCGCCAACCCGGACCAACCTAAATCTGCACCGGGTTTTATCGTTGCCGGTTTAAATAAACGCTGGAGGGAAAACCTCGGCCCGCTGAGCGTAATGAGCTGCGATAACCTGCCGGACAACGGCGCCGTCACCAAAGCGGTAGTCACCGGATTAGCAGAAGCGATCAATCCCGAATTGGCCGTTTGGATACGTCAGGAAGTCAGCTTTCCCGGCACCATGATCGACCGCATAGTGCCGGCGACAACTGCGGACGATATTCAGTGGCTGGAAAATCAGTACGGCTACAGGGACGAAGGTTTGGTTGTGGCCGAGCCCTTTACTCAATGGGTGATCGAAGACAATTTTTGTCGCGCCCGCCCAGCCTGGGAGAGCGTCGGCGCTTTGCTGGTGAAAGATGTTGGCCATTACGAAACCATGAAGCTGCGCCTGCTCAACGGCAGCCACAGTTTGCTCGCTTACAGTGGCTATCTCGCCGGTTACGCGACGATTTATCAGGTGATGCAGGACTCGAATTTTGTTGCATTGACCCGCGCGTTTATGGAGCGCGCGACCACCACATTTGCACCGCCGACTAATTTCGACGTGACCGCATATCAACAACAATTGCGCGAACGTTTCGCCAATCCCGGCCTACAACACAAAACCTGGCAAATCGCTATGGACGGTTCGCAGAAGGTTCCGCAACGTTGGCTCAACAGCCTGCGCAAATTAATCGAAAACAATCAGGACACGCAGATTTATGCCTTCGCTCTCGCCGCGTGGATTCGTTTTGTCAGAGGCGTAGACGAACAAGGTGAAGCGATCAAAATTTCCGATCCACAAGCCGAAGTTTTTGCATCCCTGTGGCAAAACCACGGCGCAGCGCCGGAGCAATTGGTCAATGCATTTTTTGCTCAGGAGGGAATTTTCGGGCGCGATTTATCCGGCAATGATTTGATAAAACAACAGACGCGGCAATGGCTGGAATCGATCTCCGCAGAAGGCATGCAGGCGGCCGTGCGGAAATTGCTATCGCAATTAACCTAATACGTCTCTCAACCTCACATAAACAAAAGCCCGGGAAACCGGGCTTTTTTATGATTTTTTACTCTCCGGCAGGCCGCCCAATGGTGGCCAGTATCCCACCATCCACATACACAATTTGGCCGGTGACAAAATTGCTGGCGCGGCTCGCCAGAAAAATCGCCGCGCCCTGCAAATCCTCGGGATCGCCCCATTTGCCCGCCGGAGTGCGCTGAATAATAAAGTCGTTAAGCGGATTTCCCGATACCCGAATAGGTGCAGTTTGGCTGGTGGCAAAATATCCGGGGCCGATGCCGTTCACCTGAATATTGTGGCGCGCCCATTCGGTGGCCATATTGCGGGTGAGCATTTTCAATCCGCCTTTGGCGGCGGCATAGGCGCCCACGGAATCGCGCCCGAGTTCGCTCATCATCGAACAGATATTGATGACCTTGCCGGCGCCACGGGCAATCATATTTTTCACCACGGCTTTGCTCACCACAAAAACGCTGGTGAGATCGGTGCGAATCACTTGCTCCCAATCCACCAGAGGCATATCCAACAAAGGCATGCGTTTAATAATGCCGGCATTATTCACCAGAATATCAATTGGCCCGACTTCGCTTTCGATACGGGAAACAGCATTTTCCGTCTGCTCAGGATCGCATACATCAAAGCGATAGCCGTAAGCGGTAAAACCTTTTGCGCGATAATGCGCTACCGCCGCATCGATTTTCTCCTGGCTGGATTGCCCATTCACCACAATGCGCGCGCCTGCACTCGCCAGACCTTCCGCCATTGCCATACCGAGGCCGTGAGTGCCGCCAGTAATCAGCGCCACCTTACCAGTGAGATCGAATAATGGATGCGAGGTCATAGTGAATTCTCAGCGCAAATCGCAGGGGCGACAAAAATCCATATCGCCGTAATCGAGATTTTCCCCCGCCATGCCCCAAATAAAAATGTAATTGCTGGTACCTGCGGCGCAGTGCATGGACCAGGGCGGTGAAATGACCGCTTCTTGATTATTGAGCCAAATATGGCGGGTTTGATCCTGCGGTCCCATAAAATGGCAAACTGCCTGATTTTCCGGAACCTCAAAATAAAAATACACTTCCATGCGGCGGGAATGGGTGTGCGGCGGCATGGTGTTCCAGACGCTGCCGGCTTTAAGCTCCGTCATGCCCATCTGCAACTGGCAGGTTTCAATAATCGGACTGACGAGCAACTTGCGGATGGTGCGCGCGTTACTGGATTCCAACGCGCCCACCTGCACTACTTCGCCATTTTCCTGCCCGACTTTTACTGTCGGGTAGGCCATATGCGCAGGTGTGGACAACAAATAAAAACGCGCAGGCTTTTGCGGATCGGCGCTGCCAAAAATCACCTCGCGGGCATCCTTACCCACATAGAGCGCTTCTTTATAGTCCAATTTATGTAACGCGCCATCAACGCTCACCGTTCCGGCACCGCCGACGTTGATCACACCCAATTCCCGCCGGGCGAGAAAAAATGGCATTTTATTGTGCGACACCGGCAACAGCTCGACAGAACCGTTTTGCGGAATAACACCGCCAACCATCATGCGATCATAGTGGGTATAAACCCAACGCACTTCATTCACACCAAAAACATTGGGCACATGAAAATGCCGGCGCAGGGTTTCGGTATCGTAGTGACGGTAATCATCCACATGAACCGCGAAACGCTCTACAATATTCGCGTTTAATTTAATATCCGAACTCATTGGCAAACCTTAATTCTTCTCGAGGAATTTATGCATCTCCATACCCGCCAACATAAACGGCACCGTGCCTTTCGGGTCATTGCGCGAGATGCTTTCATTCATGTAATAGTCGTAACTGCCGTCGCGGCCATATCCGAGCCCCGCGACATAACATTGGTTGGTCATGCTGATCTGGCCATCCGCATGCACCAGCACAAACTCGTCAATTAATCCTTTGTAAGCGCTCAACACAAATTCGCGCAAACCAGGGCCAAAATTCTGTTCGGTCAAATACCCTTGATTAACGGCCTTGGCGAGAAAATAGGTAAACATGGCGCTGGCGCTGGATTCGCGATAATTGGCGAGCTCGCCCGGCCTATCCAGAATCTGCCACCAAGTACCTGTCACATCCTGATAGCGCTGCAACGTTTTAGCCAGATTCACTGACATATCGATAAGTCGTTGGCGATCCGCTGCGCGCTCCTGGGGCAGATAATCCAACACATCGACCAGCGCCATGGACAACCAACCCATGCCGCGCGCCCAAAATTGCGACGACAAACCGGTGTTCCGGTCTGCCCAATCCTGCTGACGATATTCATCCCAGGCGTGCAGATATAAACCGGTTTTTGGGTCTTTCAGCATTTCTTCTGTGATAACAAATTCATGCACCACTTCGTCGAAGGATTTTTGCTGCTGTTCGCCCTGTTCAAAGAGCTGCGCATATTCCGCAAGAAACGGCATCCCCATATAGACACCATCCAACCAGAGCTGTCCGGGGTAAATTTGTTTGTGCCAGAAAGCGCCATTTGAGGTTTTCGGATGATCGCGCAATTGTTCGCGCAGTTGTGCCAGCGCTTTGCGATAATGCGCCTGGGGCTGTTCGCGGTACACGCGCAGAAGCGCGCGCCCGGGCGCCACGCTGTCCATGTTGAATGACTTTTTATCGTACTGGCGGATGGTTCCATCCGGGGCGATAAAACTCGCCGTCACCTGAAATTTCACATCCGCATACGCAGGATTGCCAGTAACCTTGGCCAATTCGTCATAAGTCATGGGCAACAAACCAACGATGTCGTATTCGAATTTCGGTTTGCGTTTGCGATTCACGTCCCAGCCGTCGAATGTGTAACTCAG
>JBQGED010000012.1:0-13489 GCA_052039425.1 Sphingobacterium griseoflavum
CGCAGATCGAAACCGTTGTCCGACAATTCCAGCTTGTTGTATTGCAACCACCACTCGGGAATTTCCAAGGTGCGCAGATCGATATTGACCTGGCGTGGCGTTTCATCGCAGGAAAAAAAAGCGGTGGGAATACGAAAGGTCATCACCTCATCAAGCTTGGTGAAATTGTTATCAAATGTCTGCAGCGAAAGCTGCATCACATTCCGCGGTCGGCAGCGCACATCAAATGAGATTGTGGAATAGGCAGACAAATCGATAAATTGCTGTGGATCCTCGCGGACAAACTCCAATATGGCCGCCGCATAGGGATGCGGCACATCGGAATGTAACAAAAATTCGAAATCCAGCTCCCAGTCCGCGTGATGCAGCGCAATCGTGGATGTACCGCCCGAGGTGCTATCGGAAATCGCAAACGCCTGCCAGGCGAACGCACTTTCCGGAGCTGGCAGTAAGGGGTCGTGCAACATGCTCTTTTGCCAACCGACGTAAATCACCAGCAGGGTAAGGAGCAACAGCGTCAATAAAACTGCCAATACCTTTTTATAAAAAGCGAGCATTCAAAGTACGTCACATGGCAGATTGGTTTTTGAAAGCGTCAGGCCGCAAGCCCAACCCATCTGACCAATTGAGCCAAATGGCAGACCAATATAAGAAAGGAATGAGGAACAGGTCAATTCAGGTTTACATGAAGTGTGAACAGCAGAGCATTCAGACAGGGCCGCCGGGCCTGTTCACACGGATCAATAGACATCGCGGCAATAGCGCCCGCTTTCCAACATGACCTCCAAATGCTCGCGCCCGAGCAAGCGTGCAAGCTCCTGGTCGACCCCTTGGGCCATGCCCTGCAGGCTGCCACACACAAAAATTGCGGCACCCGCGGCAACCCAGCCCCGCAGTTGCTCCGCGTGTGCAGCCAACAGATCCTGTACATAACGCGGCTCCCCCGGTTTGGCATCACGGGAAAACGCCAAGGATAGGTGTTCGAGAAATCCATTTGCCTGCAGCGCGCGCAAATCCTCGCCAAAAAAGAAGTCATTGGCCAAAGTGCGCTCGCCAAACAGCAGCCAATTGCGGCGAGCTCCGGCTTGGCGCCGCGCCAACAGGTGCGCGCGCAGTCCGGCCATTCCGGTACCGTTACCGACCAGGATCAAGGGTACATCCGCCGCCGGCGGGTGAAAGCTCGGATTGCTGCGAATCCGCAGAGAAATGGAAGAATGCAATTCGGCATGATGGGTCAACCAACCGGATCCAAGACCGAACTCCCCATTTTCCAACCGCACCTGCCGCACCAGCAGATCAACACTGCCGGATTCCGGTATAGACGCGATGGAATATTCCCGGTGCGGCAATGAGGGAAGTTTCTGTAGCAGCTCGACGTCCGTCAAAGCGGTCAAATGATCGACAGATCCCGTCGGCAGTTCGCGGTGGCGCAACTCTGACGCCAGCGGATCATTGGGATAACGCCCCAGCGCCTGTAAAAATTGTGCTGTGCGCGCGTCACTATTACACGGCCCCACTTCGGCGATATCACCGGCGCGCCAGGTTTTTGCCTCAGCCGTCGTCAGCTGCAACCAAAACGCCGGCGCTCCGGGACTCTGCGGATTGAGGCAAATCCGCTGCTGCAGCGTCCAGGATTCATATTTCGGCGGCTGCCAATCGTGAAAATGGGTTTGGCCGCTGATTTGGCCGAGGTAATACTGCCAGTGGCGCAGCGCCGCGGGGTCGCCGCAGTCTACCTCGATAAGATCAAACAATTGCGTGGCACCGCTGGCGTGCAGCGCGTGCTGCAACGCGTGGCCGAAGCCGCAGAAAAAACGGTAACTGCGGTCGCCCAGCGCCAACAGGCCGTACTGAAGATGGGTCAGATCCGCGCCCGTCAAACGGGACAAAATGCGATTGCCATTATCCGGCGCTTCGCCCTCACCAAAAGTGCTGACAATAAATAAAATTTTGCGCTGCCGCCGCAACATTGCCTCATCAACTTTGTTCAACGCCACAACGTGTGTGGGCAAGCCTGCCTCGCGCAATTGATCCGCACTCTGCCACGCCAACTGCGATGCTGTGCCGCTCTGGCTGGCGTAGGTGACCAACCAGACATCATCACAGGTCACAGGAGAGTTTTCAGATTTGATTTGCGCGCGGCGATAACGCCACCAGCACACAAAACACAGTGCGGCGTACAAGACGAGAACTATGGCGGCGAAAAAAATGCGCAATGTTTTGCCACATCAACAACAAAATAAATTCGAAAATTTATCCCCCGCCGCAAAGCGGGGGAAGCGCTTTTACTCCGGCAATACCTCGAAGGTTGCCACATAAGAGGCGGTACGTTTTTTGGCGGGTTTTTGCGCCTTATCGTCTTCGTAGCTGACGCTCATCCAGTACAAACCGGCTTTTGGCCAGGTGACGGAAATACTGCCGTTTTTATCCGATTGCGTATTGATGCTGTCCTGTTGGTTGCGGTAGCGCATGCCGCCCGGAATGATTTCCACTTTGGCGCCCACAGCCGGTTTGCCATCGATCAGAAATTTAAATTCAGCTTTCTCGCCTGCGAACAAATCGTTCGGATGAGTGACCGGCACCAGTTCCAATCCTCGATTGGTCGGTGCAAATACTGTGTTATCCGGCGAGCCTGCCGTCACAAAAGTTTCCATGCGACGGGAACCGTAGGATACTTCCAGATTTTTGGCTTTTTTGGGTACTTCTTTGGCAAACGATTCTGGAGTCGCTTGCGTACCGCGCGCGGGCCAACCGCGGCGCTCGCCCTCTTCCGTCTCCCAGCGCGCGCGCAAACCGTCGCTGAACGAAGAGATTTTATAGGTCCCTTTTTGTTTTAAATTTATATCGAACACACTGCGATATTTTCCGACAGACGTATTTTGCAGCGGGATTTCCTTACCATCCGGGCCAAAGGCTTTTACACCTTCCAGGCGCATAGGTGCGTGATCCGCATGAAAAATATCGTTTGATACCGCAGCATCAAATGTCACCCAGGGATCTTCGCTCGACAGAACGGTAGCAGCTGGAACAATCCAGGCGCGGTGCGCGTGAGCGGCGGGAATCAGCAATGCGGCCAGCAGCGCGCTGGCGAGAGAATAACGGATGTTCATGGAGGTCTCCTTAAGGAATCAATTTCAAATTCAATGTACCGAGTTCACTGCTACCTTTAGCAGCGTGCGCTTCTTCTTTTTTGGGTGGCCACTGGAAGGGAATTTTCACCACTTCACGACCGCCGACTTCCCGCGCCGCCTCAACATTTAATTGATATTCACCAGCGGGCAACTCTGCCAATACACCTTGGCCCGGAGTAAATGTCAGGCTGTGCACACCGGGAGCCTTGGTTGCGCCGCTGATGCCGTCCACCGGCATTTCCAGATTGCGCCCGCTGCGACGCCACCACTGGCGCATATCTTTCAGCCATTCTTCGCCTTTTTCTGCCTCTTGACAGTTTTTCTCCAACTGGTACCACACTGCCAGGTTCGCCACGTGCGCACCGTCGCGCTCCAACCAAATGGCCACATAAGGGCGGTGATATTCCGCCACATCCAATTTCGGAACTTCCACAGAAATCGACATTTCTGCCGCCAGCACCGGAGCGCCGACAAACAGGCTCAATGCGGATAAATATCGTCGAAAAGCCATATTTGCGTCTCGCAAAATTAATGATCAAAAACCAGAAGCGATCTCAAAAATTAGCCAAGCGCGCAGGCAGATTGGTTGCCGCCAGCGCGGAGGAACCGGAGTGTACAAGTAGTACATGAGGATTCCGAGCACTGCCGGCGGCCGAGATGCCAAGCGCAGGCATTTTGGAGATAGCTTCTAATGAATAAATAACAGCGCCAAAATCGTCGGTATCACCAGCCCGAGCCCCACCAGTGGCCAGGTAGTCGGTCGGCCGCCAGCATGGCGGTACAGCAATATCAAACCGCTGATGCAAAAAACCACACAGGCGACAGCAAAAATATCGATAAACCAGAACCACACAGTGCCTGTGTTACGGCCTTTGTGCAGATCGTTGAAATAGGAAATCCAGCCGCGATTCGTTTTTTCAAAAAAAACCGCGCCTTCTACCAAGTCCACCGTCAACCAGGCATCGCCGCCCGGGCGCGGTAGTGACAAATAGATTTCATCGTCACTCCACTCAGCCGAGCGCGTCCCGACATAAATATCCAATTCTTGTTCCAGCCATTGAGCCAGCGGTTGTGGCAGGGGGGCTTTCTCCGCATCCGATGGCGCCAAGTTGCTGAGAATTTCCTCCGGCAATTGCCGCTCAATGGTGTCGATAAGCGGCTTTACCGTAATCTGTGCCGCGTGGTTGAGTGTGATACCGGTAATCGCGAACAGCAGCATCCCGACCAAACAAATCGCCGAACTGATCCAATGCCATTGACGTACCGTTCCGAGAAAAATCAAAAATAATATCCTTCTGCGTACTGTGATTTTTTAGACTTCGCTCCAGCGTCGCAACAAATTGTGATAAATCCCCGTTAATTGCACCGCCGACGCGTGATTCGGCACATCGGTTTGCAAGCCGCGAATGGCATTGTCCATATCAAATAACAAACTGCGTTGCGCATCCTCCCGCACCAGACTTTGAATCCAAAAAAATGACGCTATACGCGCACCGCGGGTCACCGGGTTGACTTTGTGCAAACTGGTGGAGGGATATAACACCAAATGGCCAGCCGGGAGTTTTACGCTTTGCGCGCCGTAGGTGTCTTCGATCATGAGCTCACCGCCGTCATACTCTTCTGGGGCCGACAAAAACAACGTCGCGGACACATCTGTGCGAATCCGGTGATGGGTGCCTTTAATGTCGCGGATGGCGCCGTCCACGTGCAAACCAAAATTGCCGCCTTCGCGATAACAATTAAATAGGGGTGGATAAATTTTTCGAGGAAGCGCGGCGGAGAGAAACAGCGGACTGTTTCCCAGCGCCGTTAAAATGCGATCCCCGAGCTGGCGTGCCACCGGATGATCCTCCGGCACTTGCAGGTTGTATTTCACTTGGGCGGATTGGTGGCCAGCGGTCACCCGTCCGTCCACCCATTCCACTTTTGCCAACTCACTGCGAAATTCCGCCACTTGCGCGGCGGTTAACACATTGGGAATCGCCAACAACATATAAACATTACCGTTAGAACGTATAAGAAGCGGTGAATATCGCAGACCGCTCCGGTGCCGGTAAAGCCCAACGGTTAGGGTTGGTAGTAATAGAGGTGAAATATTCCTCGTTGGTTAGGTTGTTGATATTGAGCTGCAGTGTCGCCTGGCCAATGACATAGTTTGCCGCGAGATTATGAATCACATAACTCGGAATCTTCGGATCGAGGGTCACGGATCCATCTTCGGTCACTAAAGTAGTGGGCCCGTAGCTCATATACGCACCGCTGGCAAAACGCAGACCGTAGCTCAAACCCAGGCCGGAATCAAAGGTATAGGTCGTCCATACCGTACCGGAATTTTCCGGGGTATTGGCAAGCGCATGGCCTTTTTGTGGATCGCCGTCACGCGCCGCCACCACGTTGGAAACGCTCTGCAATGTCTCGCTATCCAGAAAGACATAACCGGCAAAAACCGACCAGCTGTCGTTAATCTGACCGGACACACCCAACTCGATACCATCGACACGGGATTCGCCTTCCAGTATCACTACGGAGTTTTGCTCGGTATCAGAGGGAACCCGAGCATTGGTTTTTTCATTGCGGAAAAGGGCCGCGGTCAAACCCAATTTGTTATCGAACAAGTCCCACTTCGTACCTAATTCATAATTGCGCGATTTTTCCGGGTCGGTAAAACAATTGGTTCTGTAATTACAAGTCGCATTAGCCGATGGTGCAGTCGGGTTTGCCGACGAACTATAAGAGGCATAAATGCTGGCATTTTCCTGCGGCTTGTAGACCAATCCCACCCGACCAGAAAATAATTCTTCATCGAATTTAAATGCAGCCGGGACAAAAGGCTCTCCCGCCGCTGGCGGTGTAGGGCTGGTAATTTGCCCATTCGATACAGTGAAAGTCTCTTGCGACAAAGTAAAATGGTCATAGCGCAAGCCGATATTCGCCTGCCACTGCGGACTAAATTTAATTGTGTTGGATCCATAAAACGCGACCACATCCAATTCAGAATTGGATTTACCGGAGAGCGTTTTATTGACCGGACCCGCCCAATAGGAATTGGGGTTATAAAGGTCAGCAACCTGAATGGTTCCCGCTGTGTTGACGTAATTAAAATTCTCACGATCGCCGCGCTCGGTGGAAATCTGGTTGCCCAGAACCAACGTATTCTCAATATTCCCTACCGAAAAATCCCAGGTTAAATCGAGTTGGTTGAGAGCGGTGGTATTGATTGAATCGCGCCCTGCAGCTCGCGGCCCGCCGGAATATTCATAGGTACCGGATGCCGTACACAACGGCGGTGGATTATCGGCTGGCACCGCGACCCCAATCGGATATTCACCCGCTTCGATACACACCCGCCCCTGCAGCGCGGTATTGATAAATCGCGCATCCACCTGTGACCAGCGACTTAAATTGCGCAGCGATAATGTATTGCTGAAATGATGTTCGACGGTCGCGCTTAAAGAGCGGGAGTCCGTGTTTTCCCCGTCGAGATTATGAAAGCCGTAATAATTGCTGCGCTCGACGCCGGGGACTTCGCGGCCCATGCGAATGGGCACACCGTAATCGTTCCAGCCTTTGTCATCCTGAAAGTGCGCGCTCAGCACAATTTTAGTATCGGTAGCCAGACCGAATGCAATAGAAGGCGCAATACCCCAGCGCTCGTATTCCACATAATCGCGGCCCGCCACTTCGTTGGCGTGGGTCATTAAATTCACACGGAAAGCCACGCCTTCGCCAATGACTTTGTTGGTGTCCAGGGTAGCGCGTTGATAGTTGTCCGTGCCGATACCCGCTGTCACAGTGCTGACATCTTCATTTTTCGGCGACTTGGTCACCATGTTCACGGTGCCGGAAACGGAACCCGCGCCGGAATAAACGGAGTTAGCGCCTTTAATCACTTCCACCGATTCCAGATTAAAGGAGTCGGAGCGGGTGAAACGGCCGGTGTCGCGCACGCCGTCCACGGTGATATCCGACGAGTTATTGCTGATGTCGTAACCGCGCAAAATAATGTTGTCACCGTAGCCGTTGCCGCCTTCGGCACCGCCGAAGGTAATGCCTGGCACATTGCTGAGAATATCGCGCAGGGACTGCACGCCTTGCGCCTGGATCAGATCATTAGTGATAACGGTAATGTTTTGCGGAGTGTCGCGCAGCGGTTCGGTGTATTTGGGGGAGGATACGGTCTCCGCTTTATAGGGAATGGCTGAGTCTTCAACCTTCACGGTGGGCAGTTGTGTTTTTTCCTGTTGTGCCTCAGCCGCGTGAGCGGAAGCCGCCACACCCATACTAATAACCAGCAGCGATGAAGCTGCCATGCGACTGACTCTGCTGCACAACTGAGCGTGATTTGGAGCAGACCGAACAAAACCTTGATGGGCATGCCAAGGCGCCATAGAACCCCCAATGGATAGAAATAAGTGGCTGTTGTTGAATTTGGCGCGATCATAAACGCGCCGAAAAAATATCGCAAATGATATTTATTACCATTTAGATCTAGACACCATTTCCGCCGCCTTCGCGCAGGCGTCTCGCTTTCGCCAAATTAGGGATTGATACTTTCGCAGAACGAACCTTGGTAGAATCCGCCGCCTTTATGGCCAGCCGGCCAAGGGGAGCAACGCAGGAGAAAAGGCCTTGAACAGAGAAGAACGCGGTATCAAAGAGTATCTACTGGTACTACTAAAAGGTATGTGTATGGGCGCGGCGGATGTGGTGCCTGGGGTTTCTGGCGGCACCATCGCGTTTATCAGCGGTATCTACGATGAATGGCTCGACTCCCTGAAACGCTGTAACCCGGCCACCTTATTGATGCTGAAAAGCGAAGGCATAGTGGCAACCTGGCGCTATATCAACGGCAACTTTCTCGTCGCTCTCTTCGCCGGCATCCTGATCAGCTTAAAATCCCTCGCCAGCGTCGTGCTCTTTGCGCTGGATGCATATCCGGTGTTGGTCTGGGCGTTTTTCACCGGCCTGATCATCGCTTCCATTTATTCCCTCTGCCGCCATCAGCCGCACTGGAAACTGCAACACTGGATCGGTCTGGTGCTCGGCACCGCATTTGTCTACGGCATTTCCGTCCTGGCGCCCGCGCAGCTCCCCGGCCATTGGTGGGTGTTGTTTCTCGGCGGGTTTGTCGCCATCTGCGCCATGATCCTACCCGGAATCTCCGGCAGCTTTATCCTTTTGCTGGTCGGGCTCTATCCCGTCTTCCTCAATGCCATCCACAATCTGGACCTGATCGCCCTCGCCTCCTTCGGAGCAGGCTGTATTTCGGGACTTATTCTGTTTTCCCGCTTTGTCAGCTGGCTGTTGACGCGCTACCACGCCGTTACTCTTGCCACTTTAATCGGCTTTTTGGTGGGTTCACTGAACGTGACCTGGCCTTGGAAGCAGGCGTTGCTCACCACGGTGGACAGCCACGGCAAAACCGTCGTTCTGCAACAGAGCAATCTCAATCCCCTTGATTACACAGCGATCACCGGCGCTGAGCCGATGATTTTGCTGGCTTGTGTAAGCGCGCTGGTGGGCGCTGCCCTGGTGCTCGGCACCGAGTGGCTCGCTGCAAAAATGAAACATAACTGAGTATCACCCCCAAGCATGACCCGCCATTCAATCCTGCTCCAGGAGTGCCGAGCCCTGCTCGGCCTGGAACGCAATACCACCAGTCACGCAGAAAAGCTGATCTCCGGCCTTGGCGGACTGATCGGCATGCTGGTGATCTACTCCATTTCAGTCCTGGTATGTGGGGACGGTCCGGGCACGGTACTGCTGGTGGCCTCTATGGCGGCCAGTGCGGTGCTGCTATTTGCGGTGCCGCACGGTGCACTATCCCAACCCTGGGCTGTCATCGGTGGGCATTTGCTGTCGGCTTTTATCGGGGTGACCTGTCAGCGTCTGTTTCCCGGCGCATTCTGGACCGGTGCCCTGGCGGTGGGCCTGGCAATCGCCGCCATGCACTATTTGCGCTGCATCCATCCCCCAGGTGGCGCCACCGCTCTGGGCGCGGTGATTGGCGGCGCGGATGTGCATGCACTTGGCTATCTCTATCTGTTGACGCCGATTCTATTGAATGTCACCGCCATCATGACCGCCGCAGTATTGTTCAACAGCCTGTTTTCCTGGCGCCGCTACCCCGCCCATCTGGCGCGGCGGCGCAAGGTCAAACCGGTCAAACCGGCTGAGCGGCAGTTCGAACTGACTCAGGAGGACTTCGCCGCTGCCATGGAGCAACTGGACTCTTACGTGGACATCACCGCAGAGAGCCTGACCGAGTTGCTGGAGCTCGCCAAACAGCACGCAGAAAAGAACATCACTCACCCCGAGCATATTGTGGCCGGTCATTTCTACAGCAACGGCAAGCTTGGCAATTTGTGGAGCATTCGCCAGGTGGTAGACGCTAACACCGGCGACGATCGCAAAGACCGTGTTATCTACAAAGTGATGGCCGGCGACGGCGCCTACGAAACCGGCATCTGCTCCCGCGATGAGTTCCGCCAGTGGGCGCGCTTCGAAGTGACCCCGCTGAACGGGCGCTGGATCAAGATGACTGGAGAAAATTAGAAAGCTCTGTCGATTTTGCCCTCATCGATGCGACTGAAAGGAACTGAATCATCGCGGAGGTCTATATGGGCGGCCCCTTTTCAACCTGCCTCTTCCCCACCCCACAACTGCGGCCCGCAGCCCTGCTCACCCAGCTGATCCGCAGGATTGCGCAGCGGACAGTCCTGCAGCGACAGGCAGCCGCAGCCGATGCACTCTCCCAATTGATCGCGCAGCTGTGTCAGTCGCTCGATGCGCGTCTCCAGGTCGGCGCGCCACCGCTGGGACAACCGCTGCCAATCCGCCGCCGGGGGCGCGCATTGGGCCGGCAGCGCGCTCAGCGCTTGCTGAATCTCCGCCAGCGAAATACCGGCGCGCTGGGCGACTTTGATAACCGCGATGCGCCGCAAAATGCCGCGCGGATAGCGCCGCTGATTGCCGGCCGTGCGCCAGCTGCTGATCAAGCCGCGGCTTTCGTAAAAGTGCAGAGTCGCCACCGAGACACCACTGCGGCGCGCTACATCGCCAATGGCCATCTCCCGGCCCGGCGCTTTATCAGCCTCCTCCATCAATCCACCTCTTGACCTCAAGTAAAGATGAGGTTTTAGCATGCCCGCCGCTTATGTCACCAGCACCGTTTTTCAAGGAGTGTTTTTATGGCCCACCAACCCAATGCCATTACCGTGATTCACAAGTTTGTTCGGCAAGAACTGTTTGCCACTGCCGGCCTGCTGGCCCGCGCCGCGCCGACGGACTCCCCCGAGGTTCTAAAGTCACTTAACGCTATTGCAGTCATCTTGCGCCGACATGCTGAGACCGAAGACCGCACTCTGGAGCCGCAGCTGCGCCAGCTCGATCCCGCCCTCGCCAATCATATGGCGGAGGATCACCGCCATCTGGAGACGCAGCTCTCACGGGTGCTGGTGCAGGCGGAAGACCTGGAGCCGACGCAAGAAGTTTTGTGCCGGGAGCTCCTGGCGCGACTGCATCTGGATTGGCTGAAATTCGTCGGTGAGTACTTATTGCATCTGGATGATGAGGAGCGACTATTGTTTGCTCAGCTCAAAACCTTGCCGCCAGCGATAGTGGTAGGGCAATCCGCGGCCTCCATGCCGGCGGCGGAGCGTCGAGAGTTTCTCGCCGGGCTGGCGCTGGCGCTCAATCCAAATGAATTGCACCTGCTGGGTAGCGTCCTGACACCTGAACAGCAAAGTGCAATCGGCGTATGATGCGGCTCTTTTTTCTATGAGGTCGCATGATGGCGGAACTGCAATGGCTGCTGGCGTATTTGGGCCTGGGGGCAGTGGTGGGCTTGTTGGCTGGATTATTCGGTATCGGCGGTGGCGGCGTGATGGTGCCGGTGTTGACGATACTGTTCGTGGCGCAGGGGTTTCCAACCGAGCACATAGTGCATATGGCGCTGGCCACGTCCATGGCCGCCATAGTGCCCACCGCCCTCGCCAGCCTGCGCGCCCATCACAATCACGGCGCTGTATTGTGGCCGGTAGTGGTGCGCATGACGCCAGGCATTCTCGTCGGCACCTTTGCAGCCACCTTTCTCGCCAGTCTGATCGCCGCTAAACCGCTGGCGATCTTTTTCGCTCTGTTTATGTCCTTCGTCGCCTTGCAGCTGTTTCTTGACCGCAAACCCAAACCCTCGCGCCAATTGCCGGGAACCGTCGGACTGAACGCTGCGGGTGTGGGTATAGGGGGAATCTCGGCGCTGGTCGCTATAGGCGGTGGCTCTCTCACGGTGCCATTCCTGGCCTGGTGTAATGTTGCGGTGCCAGTCGCTATAGGCACCTCCGCCGCCGCTGGCCTGCCGGTGGCGCTCGCCGGTGCGCTTGGATATTTGGTCAATGGCTGGCAGACCCCTGGCCTGCCGGCGTACACGCTGGGTTTTATTTATTGGCCGGCGGTGATCAGCATTGCGGCGCTCAGTCTAGTGACCGCGCCGCTGGGTGCGCGCTGGGCGCACCGGCTGCCGGTAAAAATTTTGAAGAAGCTCTTCGGCGTACTGTCGCTACTGCTGGCGCTGCAGATGCTGCGCACTGTTATCTGAGCAGTAAAAAGATTACGGCTTAGCGCAATCCTGCCAAGTCGGCCGTGTGGTGTACCAGTATTCGCGCTTTAATCCGGTCAGGCGATAAAACGCTTCGGCTATGTCTTTGTGCACGGTTTCCAGGCAGGCGCAGCCATTGACCCGCGCGAAACCGGCAATCCCCTGGATGTACTGGCTTAGCAGACGAGCCACCCGCTCCGCATCTACCTCGCCCTCCAAACAACCCGCCGCGTGCAGCGAGCGCACCAACGCCAAGTTGTACTTCACACTGTTCTGCGACATTTTGTGCAGGCTTTCATTGATCATCGATTCTTCACAACCGGTCTGCAGACCGGCGCTGAAAAATGGTGAGCCGCGCACGCAGGCGCGCCCCTGGAATTTGCTGTGAAAGATAAACGCGATGAGGTTTTCGAGCTGCTCCAACGGCGTATTGACCGGAGAGAGTACCGAGTCGAGATCGCGCTTGATGTTGTCCCAATAGTGCTCACTGGCGGCGCAAAACAGATGCGCTTTGGACTCGAAGTGGTGATAGAAGCCACCCTTGGTGACCCCCGCCTGCTTGCAGATTTCATTGACCCCGACAGAGTTGTAATTGCTCTGCCAGATCAGTTCCAGAGCGGTTTCCAACAAACGGTGACGGGTTTCTTCAGCGGACATAGTGGTTCTCAACTAGCAAGTGCCGAGACAAGAAGACCGACCGGTTTGCACTATGCAATTCATCGATATGTCTCCTGGCCAAAATGGCGTAAAAAGTAATCGCTGGCTGCCTAAATAGCAAGCTTGCGCCAATTAGGACAGTAGAGTGCTTATTATTTATCCCTCACGGCATTAAACATATTGTTCTAAGTCTCACACATTTTTTTGCAAATATCCGATTGACCAACAAACCGACCGGTATGTATTATCCGCTTCACTCTTCCCATCCACCAGGGGGCTGGTCAATTCCGACCAGCTAGATTGTTTTTGGCACAGGAGACCAGCTCATGCGTTTTGCCACTCGTTTTGCACCAGAAAAGCTGTTCACATCGCGCGCTTTTCCCCTTGTTCTCGCCGCCCTGCTGAGCACCGCCAGCGGGCTCTACTACACCACCGGCGCCCGCGCCGATGTCGATAACGACACCCAACAGACCGTCCCAGCCGCCCCCACTGTAGAAGTCACCGAACTCACGCCGACGGAAATACGTACCTGGACCCGCTTTTCCGGACGGCTGGCGCCTGTCGCCAGTGCGGAAATCAAACCGCTGGTCGGCGGCACTATTCAGCAGGTGTTGTTTGAGGACGGCCAGTTGGTGCACGAAGGCGACCCGCTATTCGTGATCGATCCTCGTCCCCACGAGGCGCAGCTGCAACGGGCGGAAGCCGAACTGGCCACCGCCCGCTCGCGGGAGCGCCTCACCCGGGACGAATTGGAACGGGCACGCCAACTGCTCGAAGGCAAACTGATTTCACGCAGTGTCTACGACAACGCCGCCAGTGATCATCAGGTTGCCGCGGCCAGCGTGAAAGCAGCGGAGAGTGCGGTAAATCAGGCGAGATTGAACGTGGAGTACGCTCATGTGCGCGCACCGATTTCCGGCCGTGTCGGGCGCGCCGAACTCACCGTCGGTAATGTGGTGGGCGCCGGCGCCACCGCGCCGGTGCTAACCACCATAGTGGCGGACGATCAGCTTTACGCGGAATTCAATGTGGACGAGCAGACGTACATCCGCTCCGTGCGCCGCATTCAGCAGCAGGAGGAAATGCCGGTGGAATTAACCCTCGC
>JBQGED010000013.1:0-12904 GCA_052039425.1 Sphingobacterium griseoflavum
TTTGGCATAGTCGGAGTCTGCTATTTCTCTAAGACATCAAATATTTCAAGGCGAAACCGGGCGCGGGGCACCCGTTCAGCGGCGTGTTTTCATCAGCTCGATAAAGTGATCGAACAGCGGCGCAGCGTCGTGCGGACCGGGACTGGCCTCCGGGTGACCCTGGAAGCTGAATGCGGGCCGGTCGGTGCGGCTGATTCCCTGCAGGGAACCATCGAAAAGTGAGCGGTGCGTCGCCTTGAGGTTCGCCGGCAGCGTGGTTTCTTCCACTGCGAAACCGTGGTTCTGACTGGTGATCATCACCGTGCCGGATGCCAGATCCTGCACCGGATGATTGGCACCGTGGTGGCCGAATTTCATCTTGGTGGTCTTGGCACCACTGGCGAGAGCGAGCAGCTGATGACCGAGGCAGATACCGAAGACGGGCACGCCTTTGTCGACGATTTCCTTGATAGCGTCGATGGCGTAATCACAGGGCGCCGGGTCGCCGGGTCCATTGGAGAGGAATACACCGTCTGGATTCTGCGCTAGAACCTCGGATGCGGGGGTCTGCGCCGGCACTACAGTGATGTCGCAACCGCGATCAGCGAGCATGCGCAGAATGTTGGCTTTTACGCCGTAGTCGTATGCCACCACTTTGAAGGTTTTGGCTTCCTGAGCGCGGAAGCCATCGCCCAGGTTCCAGGTACCTTCATTCCATGGGTAGGACTTGCGCGTGGATACCACCTTCGCGAGATCCATGCCCTTCAAGCCCGCAAAATCTTTTGCGGCCGCCAGCGCCTTGTCCACATCCACGCTGTCTCCGGCCATCAAGCAACCGTTCTGCGCACCTTTGTCGCGCAGGATGCGTGTCAGACGGCGGGTGTCGATATCGGCGATGCCGACGATATTGTGCTGGCGCAAGTAATCGCTGAGCGTAGCCTGATTGCGGAAGTTGCTGGCAACCAATGGCAGATCGCGGATCACTAGGCCCTTGGCCCAGATGCGGGAGTACTCTTCATCTTCTTTATTAGTACCCGTGTTACCTATATGAGGATAAGTCAGGGTGACGATCTGTTCAGCGTATGAGGGGTCGGTAAGAATTTCCTGGTAACCGGTGATGGCCGTATTAAACACGACCTCGCCAACGGACAGCCCTTCCGCGCCTATGGCCTTGCCGCGGAAAACGCTGCCATCCTGCAAAACCAAAATGGCGGGTTTGTATGTGCCAGTCGTCAAATTGCGATCCTCCAGATTGGCCTTCAATGGTGCAGGCCGGGTATACATTCGGGTCCACGCAAACCGCAGGTACGCGTAAAAGTGCCGCGCAGACAGACCCTGGCCGGGAAAACCGGCAGCCTGGCGCGGTACTTTTGGGTATCTGGTTGCAAAAAAGCGAGGGAAACGGCCGGTTTCTCCTCGCTTTTTATTGTCGTTAGAATCCCGAGCGGCTTCAGCGCACGGGGCGGGGCCTCACGCCCCGATCTGGGCGCGAATTGTACGTCAAAGATCCCCGTGTCGCCAGACAAATGTCGCCCCGAATTGGCGCACATTCCACCAGTTGATCACCCTTTCACCACCGTTCGGCATCAGTGAACCGATAACGCCAATCGCCCGGAGGTGACGCCCTCAGTGAAACCGGTATAATCCGCCCCCTTTTGCAACCCGCTATCCCGCCATGAAGCTCCACCTGAAACTCACTGTCGCCGCTCCCACCACTCTGGTAGACCTTATCGCCAGTCACAGCGAATTGTCGAAAAGTGCCATCAAAAAGGCGTTGAACTTCGGCGGCGGTTGGCTGAAAGCCGGGGGAAAAGGTTCGCCCCAGCGCTGCCGGCGGGCGACCAAAGCCTTAAACAAGGGCGATCAGGTGGAGTTTTTCTACGACGACAAGCTCTATACCGACACCCCTCCCGCCCCCACGCCGATTTATACCAATCGCGACTGGGGCATCTGGTACAAACCCGCCAATCTGGTTGCTCAGGGAACGCCTTATGGTGACGCGGGATGCATGGAACAACAGGTGCAGGCGCTGAGTGGGCAGAAGCAGGTTTTCCTGATTCACCGCCTCGACCGCGAAGCCGCAGGCCTGATGATCTTCGCCTACCACCGTCTGGCTGCGGCGCAGCTGAACGAGTTGTGGCGCGACGGCAAAGTGGAAAAAATCTATCAAGCGGAAGTTCACGGCCAACCGCAAGAGAGTGGCAAAATCGAGGAACCTCTGGACGGCAAGGCGGCCTCAACCCGCTTTCAGGTCATTGAACAGAAAGCGAATTCCGCGCTCGTGCGCATCCACCTGGATACAGGGCGCTTTCATCAAATCCGCCGCCACTTTGCCAATGTTGGCCACCCACTGATCGGCGATCCCAAGTACGGCGCCGGCAGCGATAAACGCCCGCTGCAACTGGTCGCCAGCGAGCTGTCTTTCCGCTGCCCACCGGACCAGCAGCACCGGCAGGTGATATTGCCGGCGGAATTGCGACTTTTTTAGCGCGATATCTGAAATTTCCTATGGTTTTACCGGCATCTCCTATACTCAGTTGAAGCTGGCGGTCTATGCCGCCGTTTGTCCATTGATACCAACCGTTCCCCGCAACCGATCCTGCGGGTTCAGTCCGTTGCCAGATTTGCTCGCGCAAGCTGTCGCGCCAGACGAAGATGGAGACTCCATGCCGCTCAACCGTTTGTTTAACCAGGCGTACAACATTCCGAGCATTCCCAAGCTCGTGCAGGAGTTGCTCGACAACTTCAACAACGAGCACAGCGGCACCAAGGACATTGCCAAAAAATTGCAGATGGATCCGGCCCTGGCGGCAAAAGTGCTGCGTTTGGCAAACTCTGCGCGCTACGGTGCTGGCCGCAAAATCAACTCCATCGACTCGGCGGTGATCATTCTTGGCTTTAACGCCTTAAAGACACTGGTCATCGCCTCGGGCCTGACCTCCGCCTGCAAAAACATTCCAGGTTTGGACCACAACCAATTTTGGCGCACCGCATTTTCAGTGGCGAATATCGCCAAGCTGCTCGCCAAATTGGCGCGCCAGGATGGCGAAGTCGCGTTTACCTGCGGTCTGCTGCACAACATCGGCGATAGCCTGCTTTATCTCGTTCACACCAATCACATGGCACATATTGCGGCGCTCGCCTCCGCCACCGGCATGAGCAAATCCGTGCTGGAGCAAAGTCAATTCGGTTGCACTTATATGGATGTGGGTGCGGAACTTGCGCGCCGGTGGAAGTTTCCCGAGGAAATTTGCCTGGCGATCGCCAATCAGGAGCGGCCGGAAAATACCCCTGGAGAGTTCACCTACCCCTGGTTACTCAATCTGGCGGCGCGGATTTATTACGCGTTGAGTTCCGGCGAATCACCTGAGGATGCCGTGGGCAATATTTCGCAACAACATTTTGCCGACTTGAACATTGATACAAATCGCCTGCTCGAGCAATTGCATGCCCTGCAGCAGCGGGAAGACGACATCGAAAGCTTTTTAAATTGAGCGCAACCGGTGCTGCTCTTGTCCCCATTTAAAGATGAAAGAGCGACTTCACTCCATTCGCAATAAATTCCACGGCAATGGCCGCCATAATTAGCCCCATGATTTTGTTCACGATGGAAATCGCCAGTGGACTGAGAAAATGCATAAAACGGTTGGCCATGCGCAACGCGAACCACACGATCCCGCCCAACACCAACAGACATCCACTCAAAATCAGCAGATGAACAAAGCTGTCATTGCGAAAACTGAACACAATCACTGTGGAAAATGCGCCCGGCCCCGCCAATAACGGAATCGCCAGCGGCACCACCACCTGACTGGCGGAAAGGCTTTTGTCTTTATTGTCCTCTGCCGGCAGGGGATCGTCGTGCTTCATCAGTTGCAATGCCACAATCAACAGCAGCAAGCCGCCGGCGATCTGAAACGATCCTATGCTGATGCCGAAAAAATCCAGTACCAGTTGGCCGATAAATACCGTCACCACCAGCGCGATAGTGGTGGTCAAAGACGCTTTGCGCGCGGCCTGAGCTTTTTCCTCTTCGGTGAAGTGGCGCACCAGATGGAGATACACCGGCAGAATGGTCACCGGGTCGACTATGGCCAACATGGCGATAAAAAACTGCGTGTATTCGGAAAAGCCCAACATAGGTGATGTCCTAGAGAAGTCCCAAAGCGGGGACCACTATATCCAGTGTAGTTGCGAAGACCAGGGTACAACGCAATCCGCAACCGAGAATCAGCCCTCTCCCCGCCCACTCCGAATCCATTATGATCGCCGGATAACTCAATGACCGTTGCCTGACGCAAACGGCTTATCTATTCAATTCGCGGGATACATGCATGGAACCCATCAGGCAAGCGCTGGAGAGTGCCCGGTTAGAACTTCTCGATATGGGCGTGCGCGGCAATTCCCTACTGCATTTTCGCGCCGGTGCCAAAACCGTCGAAGTGGTGGATGAGCGCACAGCGGAAATCCTGCGCCTGCTGGTGGAGGAAAAACGCTCCCTCAGTTTCGCCCCGCTGCCCGCCAAATTGACCGATGAAGCCAAGCCCTTGGAAATGTCGGAACTGGTTGAAAAACTGGCGGAGCTGCAGGGCGACAAACGCCATCAGGACAACCGGCTGCAAACCCGGCTGACCGCGGAGCAGCTGGATAAACGCCTGCTGAAAATTCATACCGAAGCGCTCACCTATATTCAGGAACAGGGCGTCAACACCCTCTATCTAGCATTGGGATTTCTCACTTGGTGCGAAGCCGGCAACCCCGACACGCCGCGCAAGGCGCCGCTACTGCTGGTGCCTGTGAGCCTGCTGCGCACTTCCGTGCGCGAGCGCTTCGCCCTGCGCTACACGGAGGCGGAGCTCGGCCGCAATCTCACTCTCGCCGCCAAACTGAAAATGGAATTTCAGATCGAGCTGCCGGATTTCAACGAGGAGACGTCTCTACAAGAGTATTGGCAGACGCTGCGCGACCAGATTGCCGGCAAAACAGGCTGGTGCCTGGCGCCGGACGATATCGCCCTGGGATTTTTTTCCTTCGGCAAATTCCAGATGTATCAGGACTTGGCGGCGGAAGTTTGGCCGGAACACAAAAAGCCCGCCGCCCACCCTACGCTGCAGTCCCTTTTGGGCGGCGGTTTTGCCGGCTTGAATTCCCCACAAAACGATTCACAGGCCCTCGATCTCAGCAGCCTCAATTTCGTTAAAGACGCCGATTCCAGCCAAGCCTCCGCAGTACTGGCAGTGAAGTCGGGTGAGCATCTGGTGATCCAGGGTCCGCCGGGCACGGGCAAATCGCAAACCATCACCAACATCATCGCGGACTGCCTTGCCGACGGCAAAACCGTGTTGTTTGTCGCGGAGAAAATGGCCGCGCTGGACGTGGTTAAACGCCGGCTGGATGAATGTCATTTGGGCGCTGCCGTGCTGGCTTTGCACAGCCACAAGACCAATAAACGCTCGGTACTGGAAGATCTGCAGACCACCCTGGAATTAGGCGCTCCCGTGGTGGGCGATCACAGCGCCGCTCAGCAGCGCCACCGTCAACTGCGATTGCAGTTGGATCACTATTGTGCGGCGGTCAACGCACCCATCCTGCAAAGCAATCTCTGTTTTATTGACGTCCTCGGCCTGTCTCAAAAAGCTGCAGTTGAGCTGGGCGATACCGCGCCGTTGAGTTTGGACACCACCTCCTGGGCGCAATGGACAGAGGCGGAATTCCAGCAGCTCGACCGCAACCTCGGCGAATTGGCTGCCCATATCGCCGCCATGGGCACTCCGGCGCGACATCCTTTTGCCGGGGCGGGCCTGCAGGATTGCAGCCCCAAGGAAGTGGAGTATTTGCGCGTCCATCTCGCCCGAATCAATCCGCTGCTGACCAAGGCCGCTGCCGATGCGGACACGCTGGCGCATGCTCTGAGCACCACTGCCCCGCAAACTGCGGAAGAATTGGTGGCACTGGTGCTCAGTGCAAATTTCCTGAGCACCCGGCCTCCTTTGCACGGACTCAACACCAGTGCCTCCGAATGGCACAGTCAGCGGACGTTGTTGCAGGAACTCTTGTCCGGCAGGGATGAGCGCATGGAAATTCGCCGCCGTCGCACTGGCGAGTTGCTCGACCAAGGCTGGCAGGTGGATCTGCTGGAAACACGGCGAATTTGGGCCACTCTGGGCAACCGCTGGTGGCGGGTGCTCGCCTCCGATTTCCGCCGTGCCCGCCGCACCTTGCAAGGCATTCTTAAAATCCCCGCACCGGTCGACCACGTCACTTGCCTCGCACTGCTCGACGACATACTGCGGGTGCAAGCGTTGGAACAGACAGAGGCTCGCAATAAGGATCTGATCCAAACCCTGTTCGGCGTGCGCTGGCAGGTGGAGGGCGACCTACGTCGCGAAGCCGAATGGCTGATGCAGCTTCACGCGGAAAATACCCTCACCGCCAAGACGGTGTTGCTCCATCTCGATAAAAACGACGTGCCCATCAATGCCTCGCAACTGCAGCAGATGCAGGCAAATTTGACGGAGCTGCAGACCGGACTCGCCCAGCTCAACACGCTATTGGTATTGCGCGAGGATCCAGTGCAACGACCTCTCGCCGAACTGCGACAACAGCACGCGGACCTGCCGCAACATCTAGAACGGCTCTACGAGATGGCGCGCTATAACCGCCTGGTTGCCAATCTGACTCAATCAGGACTCGAACCGCTGTTGCAGGCAGGCTATAACGGCCAGATCCCACCAGCACAGCTGCAACAGCAGCTGCGTCTTAACTGGTATCGGGCATTACTCACCCACGCTTATTCCCAAGCCGAACCCCTGCGCTTTTTCGATCGCCAGCAGCACGAACGCGCTATCCAGGAATTCCGCCAACTCGATGTCGCCTTATTCCGCCAGACCCAGGAGCGCTTGGTGGCGCAGCACTTTCAGCAACTGCCTAGCGGCGGAGCCGGTGAAATGGAGGTTCTGCGCCGAGAGATGAACAAGAAGCGCCGCCATCTGCCGATCCGCCAGCTGCTGGCTCAAGCAGGCCGCGCGGTACAGAAAATCAAACCGGTATTTATGATGAGCCCCATGTCAGTCGCGACTTATTTGCAGCCGGGGGATCTGGAATTTGATCTGGTGATTTTCGACGAGGCGAGTCAGGTCCGAGTCGTGGACGCCTTCGGGCCGTTGCTGCGCGCGCGCCAAGCGGTGGTGGTAGGCGATACCCGTCAGATGCCACCCACGGATTTCTTCAACAAATCCCTGGAACTGGACGACGAAGAAGCGGAAAACAGTTCCACTGCCGATATCGAAAGCATCCTCAGCATGTTCCTCGCCAAAGGCGCGCCGGAAGCCTGGCTGCGCTGGCACTACCGCAGCCGGCATGAATCGCTGATCCAGGTTTCCAATCGCGAGTTCTATGACAACAAACTCTTTATCTTCCCCAGTCCCGGCCTCAACCCCCAAGCTCGCGGCCTGCTGTTCCATCACCTACCGGACACCGTGTACGAGCGTGGCACCACCCGCACCAATCCGGGAGAAGCCCGCGCGGTGGCCCAGGCGGTGATGCGCCACGCGCAGGAGACGCCGAACCTGACCCTGGGCGTGGTGGCCTTTTCCACCGCGCAGCGCGATTGCATCCTGCAGGAGCTGGAAGTACTGCGCCAGGAGGACAGCTCTTGCGAAGCCTTCTTCGATGAAAATCAATTGGAAGGATTTTTCGTCAAGAATCTGGAGAACGTCCAGGGCGACGAGCGCGACGTGATCATGATCAGCATCGGCTATGGCCGCACCGCGGAGGGCAATCTCAGCCGCAACTTTGGCCCCCTCAACGGCGAGGGGGGCCAGCGGCGCTTGAATGTTTTGATCACTCGGGCGCGGCTGGCGATGGAGGTGTTTTGCAATTTCACTGCCGGCGAGCTGGCAGTGGCGGCGGATACACCGGTGGGCGTCCGGGCGCTGCGGGAATTTCTCCATTACGCCGCCCATCGCGAACAGGCAGCGCAGCAGTCCGGCGCCGGGACTGCAGGCCATTTTGTGGAGGCGATAACGCAGCTGCTGGAGAATGAAGGTTACCAAGTGCGCGCGCAACTTGGCGCCGCCGGCTTTTATCTCGATATCGCGCTGGCGGACCCAGAACAGACCGGCTGTTATCGTCTTGCCGTCGAATGCGATGGTGCCAACTATCACCGCATCAGCAACACCCGCGACCGCGATCGCTTGCGCCAGCAGGTGCTGGAAGGTTTGGGCTGGGATTTTTATCGCATCTGGAGCGTTGACTGGTATCGCCAGCCACAGCAGGAGGTGCGCCGCCTATTGGATCGGGTTGCACAGGCCATGAGTCGCCATCCCGCCCCAGCACCGGCATCCGCCGCACCTAAATCGGATCCGGTGGAAATCCCGCGTAATGACGCACGCGCCATTGATGAGGATGCGCCGCCCTATCGCATTTTCACCGGCAAGTTGGGCATCACGGAAAATACGGATCTGGCGCGCCTGACACCGGCGAAAACCGCGCTGATGTTGCAAAAAATCCTCGCGTGGGAAGGCGCGGTGCATATGCGCGAGGCCGCCCGGCGCATTGCCGATACCGCTGGCGGTATCCGGTTGACCAATCGATTACTCGAACAGATCGGCACGGCAGCGGAAGAAGGGCACCGCCAAGGGCTATTTTATCTGCACGGTGAGTTTTTATATCCGGACGCCGGACGCCAGGTCTCTCCCCGCGACCGCTCTGCCCTTCCCGCCACGTCACGACAGTGGGAGTTGGTACCGCCGGAGGAATGGCAGGCGGCAGTATTGCAAATTGTGGCGAACGCATTCAGTGTTTCGCGGGAGGACTTGGTCAGCCACACTCTGGCACTGCTTGGATTTACGCGTCCTTCCGCACAGATAAAAGATCAGCTTCACAACACAGTGGCGCAACTGATCCAGCAGAAGATCCTTACAGAGCAGTCCGACCTGGTTACTCGCGCATAGGCAAAATAAAAACATGGCGGCAAAACACTTCATTTGTCTCGTTAAATAAAAATTGCCGCCGGTTTTTTTGTTATTTTGTGGTCCTTCATTCCGCTCAACCGCAGGGCATACAGGGAAACCGTATGGAGCACATCCTCCTGTATCTTGAGTCACCGCTCTGGCAATCCGGCAGTTTGATCGCTGTGATTGTGGCGGCAGTATTGCTGACCCGCCTATCCGGGCAAAAACTCCTGGAGTTCGGCGTGCATCTCGGTTTTGTCTGGCTCATTGTGGTTCTGCTCGGTTCCTGGATATCACCAGCCTACTGGGAATTTCTCGGCAAGGGTCTGCTCGCGTTTTTTCTGTTTTTCGGCTGCTGGCTCCTGCTGCTGAAAATCTGCGACCGCTTCGGCCAGCCCTGCCTCAGCGAAGGCGGCCTCGCGGTGCTGCTGCCGGTCTTTATCATCCCCCATATCGTGGTGATTTCCCTGCTGGGGCGCGGGCTGATGGCCTTGTTCTCGCCCCATTAATCCAGGTCCTTGCGAACCCGCCACAGCCACTGCGGTTGTTTACCAGTTCCAGAGCGTGCCGTCTTCCAGACGGTTAACCGGTAAACATTTGCGTTTGTAAGGGTATTTAGCAGCGAGTTTTTCGTCGATATCCACCCCATGCCCCGGCACTTCACCAGGAGTGAAATAACCATATTTAAAGCTGTAGGCGTGCGGGAATACTGCATCCGTCTCGGCGCTGTGCGCCATATGTTCCTGAATCCCAAAGTTGGGCACCCAATAGTCGAAATGCAACGCAGCGCCCATGCACACGGGCGACAGGTCAGTCGCGCCGTGAAAGCCTGTGCGCACGTGATAGAGAGACGCCAAATCGGCGATACGGCGCAGATGAGTAATTCCCCCCGCATGCACGATGGTTGAACGGATGTAGTCGATCAGCTGGTTCTGAATCAATTCACGGCAGTCATGGATAGAGCTGAATACCTCGCCCACCGCAATCGGAGTGGTAGTGTGATGGCGGATCAAACGGAAGCCTTCCTGGTTTTCCACAGGCACCGGGTCTTCCAGCCAGAAGAGTTTGAATGGCTCGACCTCCTTGCCCAGGCGCGCCGCTTCAATCGGCGTCAGGCGGTGGTGAACGTCATGCAGAATATGCAGATCCTCGCCAAATTGATCGCGCACTGCGGCAAACAATTTGGGTACATGGTTGAGGTATTTTTCCGTCGACCAAACGTGCTCCGCCGGCAGGTCGGAATCAGCTGGTTCATAGTGGCCGGCCTTGCCTACACCGTACACCTTCTCCAAACCCGGAATACCGCACTGCACGCGAATCGCCTTGTACCCCTCGTCCTTCAGCTCGGCCACACGATCGAGAGTTTCCGCAATGTCTTTGCCATTGGCGTGGGCGTAAACCATCACCCCGTCACGACTTCTGCCACCAAGGAGTTGATACAGCGGCATATTCGCGGCTTTGGCTTTGATATCCCACAACGCCGTGTCCACCGCGGCAATCGCGGTCATATTCACCGCGCCGCGACGCCAATAGACACCGCGATAGAAAAATTGCCAGATGTCCTCAATCCGGTGTGGATCACGTCCAATCAAAGAAGGACAAACATAGTCCTCCAGAAAGCTGACCACCGCTTTTTCCCGGCCGTTGAGCGTCGCGTCGCCCACACCGTAAATGCCTTCGTCCGTGATGATTTTGAGCGTGACAAAGTTGCGCCCGGGGCTGCAAACAATCACTTTGGTATCGATGATTTTCACGTAAGTTGCTCCTGGTGCTTGGAACCTAAAAACAAAAAAAACGCGGGACATGGCCCGCGTTCGCTGTAGTTTTTGTTGTAGGGTTATTTACCCTTTCATATCTTCCAACTCGATGCCCTTGGTCTCGTGGACACACTTCAGCACAAAAATGACGGAAAGTGCCGCGCATAAGGTGTAGAAACCGTAGGCGCCCGCCAATCCAATCGACCCCAACATAACAGGGAAGGTCATGGTGATGGCGAAGTTGGCGACCCACTGAAAGAAGCCGGCAACAGCCAAACCGGACCCGCGGATCTGGTTGGGGAACATTTCACCCAGCATTACCCACATCACAGGGCCCCAGGACAAATTGAAGAAAATCACATAGAGGTTGGCGCTGATCAGAGCCAGGGCGCCCATGGATTCGCTCAAAGTCGGCTGGCCATTGGCGTCCAGCGTAGAGGAAGCAAAGGCCATTGCACACAAACCCAAAGTCACCGCCATACCAGCGGAACCGATCCACAACAAAGGTTTACGGCCGATTTTGTCGATCAGCAGCAATGCCACGATACAAGCACCAATACTGACTGAGCCGGAAACCACATTAATCAACAAAGAGTCGTTTTCAGAAAAACCAACGGACTGCCATAACACCGCGCCGTAATAGAACACTACGTTGATGCCCACCAACTGCTGGAACACCGCCAAACCGATGCCTACCCAAACCAGAGGGCGAATTTTGCCTGAGGTCTTGTCGATCAGATCTTTCAAGCTCGGCTTGTGGTGATCCGCCGCGAGAGAGGAGTCAATCTCCGCGACTTTGGCTGTGCCGATTACGTCGCCATAGAGGCGGCGCAGTACTTTGGCGGCCTGTTCTTTCTTGCCACGTACCACCAAAAAGCGCGGGCTTTCGGGGATCATGAACAAAGAAATCAAGAAGATACCCGCCGGAAGGATCTCAACCCAAAACATCCAGCGCCATGCTTCATAATTCAACCACCAGACATTCAGGGATGAGCCGGAAATGGCCGCAATCAGATAGTTGCTCAGAAATGCTGCTGTCAGGCCGCAAATAATCGCCACTTGTTGAACTGTAGACAGTCTGCCGCGATAGCGCGCGGGGGCCACCTCGCTGATATAGGCCGGACACATAACACTGGCCGCGCCAACCGCCAAGCCACCGAGTACGCGATAAATAATGAATTCGCCGGAGGACGTGGCGATACCGGAGCCCCAGGCAGATATGATGAAAAAGATGGCAGACCAGATCAGCATGGGGCGGCGGCCGTAAATGTCCGCCAACCGCCCCGCTGCAGCAGCTCCGACCGCGCAACCGAGCAACATGGAGGCGACGTTAAACCCAGTGCCTACAGAATCGGAGTTGAAGGCGACCTTGAGCCCATCAACCGTCCCGTTGATAACCCCACTGTCAAAACCGAAGAGGAAGCCGCCGATGGTGGCAACAATGCAGATGATCAAGATGAAGGCGAAATTTTCCTTGTCGCCAGACGAGGAGGAATACTGTCGTTCAGATGCAGTCATGGATGTTTCCCCAATAGCGGATGAATTTATTATTTTGACGCCGGCGATGCAGCCGGTTGTGTGTCAGTAGGCTTGGGATGCCAAACGCATTGATTGCGTAGCGTCTCAGGGCAGTAACAGCCCGACGCGCGGGGCCGAATCATATCACCAAATATTCGGTGCACCTCACAAAAAATTGTCAGGCCAATTCAGTCATCCGATAAAGCCCACCTTAACGCACCCAAACGGCAAATACCGTCTATCGTTTATGGTCTGGATGATCATTAGATTGGGTTAACGAAGTGATTGGGCATATTTAACTCCTAGCCCCGCCAGCTAAAAAAGTACTCCTAGTTGGCTAAAAAGTTCGTAACAGAAAAAGAGAAGTGCCTCTAGTCTGCTTAAAACGACAACTCAATAAATTTGTACTAGCCTCTGATAAAGATTCTTAGAAAGTCGGGCGTTGTTAAGAAAAAAAGGTTTGTCGCATTACAAATAAAATTTAACGGGAGAAAACGTTCCAGGCGAGCTTCAGCACCGAGTGCAAACAAACGCTGTGGGCGTCTGGCACTGAGACCACATCATCAGAAACTCCACCCAGAATTTGAACTGCTTCGCAAATTTTGCGAGCCAGTTCTTCGTTTCCTTAGCCCGGAACTTTGGCGCATAATTGCAGTTTATGCGCCTTTTTTTTGCCTGAAATCCGGGGAATACCGT
>JBQGED010000014.1:0-2076 GCA_052039425.1 Sphingobacterium griseoflavum
TTTATCTGCAGCAATTTTTGCAACGTTATGAAATGGGCTTTGACATCATGGAGTGAAACCGCACCGGCCGCAGGGCCGGTGCGGCTTGAATGTTAAGGTGCGGTTTTAATTTTAAGGTGCTGTTTTAGTTTTAAGGTGCCGTAGTCACCACCAAGCGAATAGCGGAGAGCTGTACCTGAATCTGTTTTTGCAGCGCGTGGAGAATATCTTCGCGCCGTCGGCGGAGCGCTTCGATATCGGCCGGATCCACATTGGGATTGCGGCGCGCCAGCTCATCGAGACGCTGAATTTCCGTCGCGAAATATTCCTCTACCCGTCCCACCGCCTGTTTGATTAAGACGTCGCATTTCGCCTCAGCAAATTTTTCCGCTTTGTGATACCACTGCGCCAACACATCTTTGCGCGATTGAATAATTTTGCGCGCGAGTTTTTTATCTGCTGACGTCAAAGATTTTTGCAAAGGAATTTCCGGCAGCGCGTCGGAGAGATCTTTCTCGCCCATATCCAGCACCAGGGCGCGCACGGACAGATCCGTCAAAAACGGCAGGCATGCAGTGGCGTGGGCGGACTGAATCACCAGATCGAAACTAGTTTCCAACAGGCATTTGCCCGGCGGTAATTGCTTGCTCGGCAGAAATGCCACCGACGCCGAGCCCAAATCGGAGTGATGCAGAATTTCCCACAAGCCGGTGATAAAGGGTGAATCCCAGGTGAGAAACAGCACATCCTCTCGCGCATTGGCCAGGGCGCGATCAAAAGTCACTTCGACACCGTCGAGGGGAATGCCCGGCAGCGAGGGGATCAACATATTGTCCGCGGGAATCAGCGAGTAGGCGCCGCCCTGGGTCTCCTCAAAATGGAAGTTGAACAGCTCGCTCGCCTGCTCCACCAGCTCCAGCGGGGTCTCAGCTTCGAATTCGGCAATGGCAGCGACCAGCTCATCCGCCTGGGGCTGGCGACAACTGTTCAGCTCTAACAGCGCGTCGCGGCCCTGTTGAATCTGAGTTTCCAATTGCAGCAACGTCTGATGCGCCTCTTCCCGCAAAGGCGCGTCGGCGTCGGTATGAGACAGCTGCGCCCAGAAGCGATCGTGCACGGCGCCGGCGGCGGGACTCTGTCGGTCAATACATTGCAATACCTCGTGATACCAAACGAATTTCTCCCAATCCGCAGAGCCTTCGCAGAAAGGAATGTGAACATTCACTGTGCTTTTTTGACCGATGCGGTCTAGGCGTCCGATACGCTGCTCCAGCACATCCGGATGATCCGGCAGGTCGAGACAGACCAGGTGATGGCTGAACTGGAAGTTGCGCCCTTCACTGCCGATTTCCGAACACAGCAACAGCGGGCAGCCGCGTTCCATATCGGCGAAATAGGCGGCCGCGCTGTCGCGCTCCACCAGATCCATATCTTCATGAAACAGCGCAACGTGGATGCCGTGCTTCTGCCACAGATGAGCCTCGCAATCGCGCACCTGCTCCACCGCGTGACAGATAACCAGAATTTTTTTGCCCGGATTCTTGCGCGCAAAATCCGCCAACCACTCAAACTTCGCCTCCCAGGAATTCTCCGCCAGCACATGCGGCACCGCTTTGCGCTGGGGAAACCCCTGCACCGACGCGCGGGTGTTGCGGAACATCACCCGACCTATGCCGTGGCAGTCCAACAGCCGCGCTATCAGCTGGCGATCATCCAAGTTGGCGTCGAGTTGGTAATCGCGCACCAACTCTTTCCGACCTTCGGGCAGTGCGCGAATGCGGCGGTTGAGTTCGCCGTAGGTTTGCTCTTGGGCGATGAAATGTTCGAGGGAATCGAACTTGGCCGGGTCGAGCAGTTGCAGCCGGGCGAAGTGACTTTCCACGCCCAGTTGTTCCGGGGTGGCGGACAGGAGTACCAGATGGTTGCAGTGTTGCGCCAATTCGCTCAGCAGAGTGAAGGATTCGGAGCCAGGTTGCAGATGGTGGGCCTCATCGACTATGGCCATATCGAATTCCGTCAGGGATTCGGCGAAACGCGTGCCGGCGGCCATGACGGAATGCGGCAACAGATGGATCTGGCCGGTAGAGAAATCGTGCT
>JBQGED010000015.1:0-5657 GCA_052039425.1 Sphingobacterium griseoflavum
CCCGGGCGGTCGTCGCTGAGAACGGAAAGAATGAAATGTTTGTCCATGGTCGAAAGCCTCAAATCTTGTTGTCCACCGGCAGGCCGGTTGATTTTTCGCAGTTCTGAATTCAGACGGCTGTGCGAGAGTATAGGTGAAGCGCCCGCGCGTCTGTGCGCTACGGCGAACATTCACCTAATCCCTATAAGCCATTTCCAACGGGCGCGGGATTCAGTAAGGTCGCCAATTTTTGCGAGGTCGGCATGATCATTCCACCGGAAAGTCTTTCCGCAGAAGCCTTGCAGGGAGTGCTGGAAGAATTTATCAGCCGCGACGGCACCGATTATGGTGAATCTGAGCTCAGCCTGGAAGCTAAGGTCAATCGCCTGAGGCCACAAGTAATGCGTGGCGAAGTGCTAATTGTGTTCGATGATGTACTGGAAGGTGTCACGCTAATGACCCGGGAGGAATGGCGTGGCCGGCAGTGAGTCCTCCCATCTCAACGTCCTGCGCGACCAGGCCGGCAAGCCGTGGGCGCGTTATCTCTTCGCGCATGGCGCCGGCGCTCCTATGGACAGTCCGTTTATGGTCGAAATTGCCGCCGGCATTGCCCAGCGCGGGGTGGAAGTCGTGCGCTTTGAATTTCCGTATATGGCGGCACGCCGCAGGGATGGTAAGCGGCGGCCGCCGGATCAGACGGCAAAGTTGCTCGCGTGTTGGAACGAGGTAATCGAGCGTTACGCTGGCGAACGCCTGCCGCTTTTTATCGGCGGCAAATCCATGGGAGGACGTATGGCAACCCTGTGGGCGGCGGAAAATCGTGGTGGCGACTGCCGGGGTATCGTGTGCTTTGGGTATCCCTTTCACCCGGCGGGCAAACCGGAAAAATTGCGTGTCGAGCACCTGGTTAATTGCCGGATACCGCTGTTGATCGTGCAAGGCGAACGCGATCCGCTGGGCTCCCGTGAAGAGGTGGACACCTATGATTTAACGCGGGGTACACGCGTGCATTGGTTGGCCGCCGCGAACCACGATCTCAAACCATTGCGCAGCGCCGGCGTTTCTCATGCACAGCATATGGCGGCAGCGGCGGATGCCGCCGTCAGCTTTATGCGCGAAGCGGTTAAGCTTGATACTGCGGCGCGGTAATCTGCGCCTGAATTTTTGATATGAAGGTTTTTATGGCGGATGATGATTATCCAATCAAGAAACAACTGGACGCCACGGGGCTTACGTGTCCAGAGCCGGTGATGTTGCTGCACAAGGCAATGCGTGAAATTGCACATGGGGAATGCGTGGAAGTCATTGCCACAGATCCCTCAACACAGCGCGATATTCCTAAGTTCTGCCAATTTTTACAACACGGGTTGTTGCGCCAGGAAGTGGCGCAGGACAAATTTATTTTTCTATTGCGCAAGGGCGGTTGACGCTGAAGATTAATAATCTATCCAGACGAGATGTCTCTTAATTTTTTCTAACCCTTGGTCGCCTTAATTTTAAGAGGCATAGATCAAAGTTTTGAATTGAGCATTCCATGCGTTCGGGTGTGGCTTTTTTACTATTTGCGCGGTTGCTGTCGATAGGCAGTTCAACCCGCTATTACTGAAGATACTTATCATGCGCCGACACAGTCGTCTTACCTTCCGTTTCATGCACCGCATCAAAGTCCTTAACCGCGATAACGATTATCTGCTCGGTTACGTGGCTGATCTTTCTGAAAGCGGATTGCGCTTGCTCAGTGATACCCCTCAGGTTGTTGATACCCGCTTGCCGTTGCGGCTGAAAATGCGCGTTGCGGAAGACGAAATGCTGGTGATGGATATCGATGCGATCTGCATGTGGTCGCGGGAAAGCGACAAACCGGATTTCTTTGAATCCGGCTTCACCCTGACCAAACCCTCACCGGATTACAGCGAGCTGGTTCAGGAGATGCTTGCCTCACGCGGTCTATAACATCGTTAACCCAGGGTGCCGAGAATACTGACGCTGACGTTGTCAGGAATCTCGTTTTGCGAGATCACGTGCAGGCCGGGGCAAAACACCCGTGCATAACGTGCAAGCAAGGGGCGGAGCTGTGGTACGACGGTCAGAATGGGCGGATGCCCCTCTTTACGCAGCTTTTCCTTCACGACCGGCATGGTGGTCTGCAACTGGTTGAGCAGGTTGGGTTCAACCGGAATATTGTCGAGACTCACCGGCCCCGCGTGTTGGGCAAGGCTGAGCGCACTTAGCAGGGTATTTTCGAGGTTGTTATCCAAAATAAATACCGCGATCTCGGTACGTTCACCGGCGATGCTCGTCATGATGCTGCGGCGCAATGCGTAACGTACATCAGCGGCTAGCAATACCGGATCTTTGGTGCTTTCGCTGCCTTCCACCAACGCCGTGGCGACGGTGACAATATCCTTCAGTGATACTTCTTCCTGCATCAGTTGACGATAAACACGATGTTGCTGGGTAAGACTAAGCTGACCTTTGAGTGTCTCCGCCAGCTTGGGTGACAGCATCGCTAAACGTTGCATCAATTGGTCTACATCTTCATGTTTGATGATGTCGGGCAGATGCGCGCGAATGACTTTGCTCAAATGGGTTGCGACCACGCTTGCGCAATCGATCACCTGATAACCGAGGTTCAGCGCGCGAGCTTTATCGGTGGGGACAATCCAGACAACAGGCATGCGGTAGGCCGGGTCTGTGCCCAAAATGCCATCCACTTCACCATAAATTTCGGGCGAGGGGATCGCCATCAAACGATCCGCATGCAGCTCAGCTCCGTCGATGCGTTCACCGTTGATGTAAATATTGTATTGCGAGGCTTTCAAGCGCAGGCTGTCGCGGATCTGGATTTCCGGCAGCAAAAAGCCGAGGTTTTCCGACAGGGTTCGCCGCACGCCGCGCACCCTTTGTACCAAAGGCGCGCCGGAGGCTTCATTCACCAGACTGACCAGTTTGTAGCCGAGCGAAATGGATAAGCGCTCAACCACCGGAATATCATCCCAGGCCAGATTCTGCGCGCGTTCCTGTTCCATGGCATTGCTGATCGCGTCCAGTTTTTCCTGACTGGGTGCATCCACCGGCGGCCCCTTGCGCGCGACACACCAGCCGATAAACCCTATCAGTCCGCCGAAGCCCAGGAACGCCATATGCGGCATGCCCGGCACCAATCCCATAACCACCAAAATCCCGGCTACGGTATAGAGCGTGGAGGGTGAAGCCAGCAATTGGCGGTGAACCTGAGTGGTAATGTCGGAAGATTCGTTGATGCGGGTCACGATAATCGCGGCCGCGGTGGACAGTAAGATCGCCGGAATCTGCGCAACCAGACCATCACCAATCGCCAAGAGCGCATACTGCCGGAAAGCTTCACCCGCGCTCAGGTCGTAAACAAACATGCCGATGGCAAAACCACCGAACAGGTTAATCAAAAGAATTAGAATCCCGGCAATCGCATCGCCGCGCACAAATTTGGAGGCACCATCCATCGCACTGTAAAAGTCGGCTTCTTTGGCGACTTCCTGACGGCGTACCTTGGCGTCATTCTGGTTGATCAAACCGGCGTTAAGATCGGCATCAATTGCCATTTGTTTGCCGGGCAGGGCGTCCAGGGTAAAACGTGCCGTCACTTCGGAAATACGTTCGCCACCTTTGGTGATCACAATAAAGTTCACGATCATCAAAATGACGAAGACCACCAGACCGACAATAAAATTACCGCCGATGACCACTTCACCAAAGGCTTCAATCACTTTACCGGCCGCGCCTGTGCCTGTGTGTCCTTCCAGTAGCACGACGCGCGTGGAGGCCACGTTCAAACACAAACGCAATAACGTGGTAACCAGAATTACCGTGGGGAACAATGAGAAATCCAGTGGGCTGCGTGACGAGACACTCACGAGCAGCACCAGCACCGCCATGGCGATATTGAACGTAAATAAAATATCGAGCAGAAGCGGCGGCAGTGGCAATACGATCATCGCCAGAATCGACAGGATAAGCAGCGGAATTCCGATACGGCCACTGCGGAAAGTCGGTGTAAGTTGCTGGAATAAACTCATGGTTATGCCTTGTTCGCCATGCTAGCAGGAATATTAAGGTTGTCCGGGAGTTGCGGTTTAGCCCGACGTCCTTGACGGTAGGCTCGCAGCTGCAAAACATAAGTCAACACGCGAGCCACGGCGGTATAGAGGGGCGCCGGAATCTGCTGGTTGACCTGGGTCGTAAAATAAATCGCGCGCGCCAGAGGCGGCAGTTCAATCACTTCCAATTCGTGGCCGGCGGCGATCTTACGAATATAGAGCGCCATCTCATCGGCGCCTTTGGCCAGCACATAAGGCGCCTGGGCTTTTTTGGGATCGTATTTCAACGCCACCGCATAGTGTTGCGGGTTCACAATCACCACATCGGCTTTTTTCAGCACATGGTTAACCTGTCGCTGCAGCAATTGGCGCTGCAGTTGTTTAATACGTGCTTTAACCTCTGGTCGACCTTCCTGATTTTTGTGTTCTTCTTTGCGCTCTTGTTTGGTCATGCGCATTTTTTTGAGAAAGAAAAAACGCTGCAGTGGAATATCGATAAACGAAAACACCACAAACACCAGCAGCAGCACCATCATCACGTTGAACGCCAATGACAAGGCACTGCCGATCGCATTTAACAGGTTAGTACGTTGTAGCGCGATTAACTGCGGAATCGCATCGACGATCAAATACCAGGCCACCGTCAGCAACACCAAAATTTTAAGTACCGATTTGGCCAGCTCGGCCCAGTTCTGCATCGACACTATGCGTCCCAGACCGGTAATCGGATTGAGTTTGCCGAAGTTGGGATAAAAATTCTTACCCGCAAAAACCCAACCTCCGGGCACCAGAGAAAACGTCACAACCAGCAGAGGGGTAATCAGCAAGGGCACCAGCAAGGTAATAAACAGCACCAGATTGTGTGCAAGCATCAGGGGCAGGTCGTCCAGGCCCACTTCGCTGTTGTGGAAATTGAGGTAAGACAAGCGAAAGCTGTCCTGCAGAAGCTCATAAAAAAACACCACAAAAAATTTGAGTACAAACAACGTGGCGAGGAGGGAAACAGTAGTCGCTAGATCTTTGGAGCGAGCCACCTGACCTTCGGTTTTGCTCTTTTTGAGTTTCTGTTCCGAGGCCTCTTCGGTTTTTTCCTGGGAGCTGTCTTGCTCAGACACGATGCGCCTCCTGCAGAATAGCGCCAATATTGTCGAGCAGTGTGCGCGTTAAGTGGAGGTAGGCTTCCGTCAGATTAGGCAGTGTTAAGTAAATACACAGCAAGCCCATCAAAATGGTAATCGGGAAACCCAGCGAGAACAGGTTCATCGCGGGCGAAATGCGGTTCAGCAGGCCGAAACTGAATTGCACCAGGGTCATGCAAAAAACCACTGGCAAGGTAATCAATACGGCGGCGGAAAATACCCAGGCAATCGCGTAAACAAAACTCGCGACCGAAAGAAATTTCAAGCCGCTGCCAATCGGCCAGTAAATAAAGCTCTTGTAAAGCACACTGACGGTGAGCAGATGCCCGTCGATGGAAAAAAACAGAAACACCAGCAGGACAAAATACACCTGATACACAATCGACGATGACGAAACGCCGTTCATTGGGTCGTTATAGCGCGCCATGCTCATACCCATCTGGGTCGATACGACTTCGCCGAT
>JBQGED010000016.1:0-7272 GCA_052039425.1 Sphingobacterium griseoflavum
TTGCCAGGATCTGGGCAAACTCTTGTTCGATGGATGCGAACTGAAGGCTCGATGGTTCTACCCAATCGGCCAGTTGGGTCATTTGCAGGCCATTATAGCCACAGGGGTTGATGCGCAGAAACGGCGACAAGTCCATCTGCACATTCAAACTGACTCCGTGAAAACTGCAGCCGCGCCGGACCCGCAAGCCGAGAGAGGCGATTTTACGCCCATCCACGTATACTCCAGGCGCATCCGGGCGGGCGACGGCAGCCAGATCCCAGGTTTCCAGAAACTGAATCACCGTGTTCTCCAGCAGGCTGACCAGCTCGCGCACACCCAGACGAAGACGGCGTAGATCCAACAGCGGATAGGCGACGACCTGTCCCGGCCCGTGATAGGTCACCTGCCCTCCCCGGTCCGTCTGCACCACTGGAATATCACCGGGGTTCAGCAGATGTTCCGCGCGCCCGGCCTGTCCCTGGGTGAACACCGGCGGGTGCTGCACCAGCCACAGCTCATCGGGGGTTTCCACCTGGCGCTGATCGGTAAAATCACGCATCTGCCGCCAGACGATTTCATATGGCTGGAAACCGAGAAAACGGGTGGTGAGCAGTGATGCAGCAGCGGTCGAGACAGATGATGAGGACATACAACGCCCCTACAACACCATTTGTACTGCCGGGTGTTTTTTCAGATCGATAAAAATCGCCTGCAGCTGCTCAACGCCGGTCGCGGTGATGGTCACCTTGACGGATTCGTAACGGCCGTTGCTGCTGGCGCGAATGTTTATCGTCTCGCGATCAAAGTCCGGAGCATGGCGCTCGAATACCGCTACCACATGTGCGCGGAAGTGTTCCGAGGACTCACCCATGACCCGGATAGCGTAATCCGGGCAGGGGAATTCGATCTTGGGAGGCGGCAGATCACTCATTACTCAAAAACGCCTGTGAAAAACAACACCAGACTATCCCACAAGCGCGCAAAAAAACCGGCCTCTTCCACTGGAGCCAGAGCCACCAGCGGGGATTTGAAGATCACCTTTTCCTCCAAGGTCACTCGCAGTTCCCCCAAGGGCTGACCTGCCGTAATGGGAGCGACAATTTTAGTGTCTACGACCATTTCCGCTTTGAGCGCCTCGCTGGCGCCGCGTGGAATGGTGATGGCCACGTCCTTATCCACGCCCAAGGCCACTTCATTTGCTTCGCCCTTCCAGACGCGCACCCGGCTCAGCTCCTGATCTTTCTTGTACAGGTTATGGGTTTGGAAAAAGCGGAAACCATAGGCCAGCAACTTGGCGGATTCCTCGGCGCGCACCGCTTCGGAGCGAGTGCCCATGACCACGGAAATCAGGCGCATATCCTGGCGCTTGGCGGAGGCTACCAGGCAGTAACCCGCCTCTTCCGTGTGGCCGGTTTTCAAACCGTCTACGGTGGGGTCACGGTGCAGCAGCAGGTTGCGGTTGGGCTGGTTGATGCCGTTGTAGGTAAAGTATTTCTCGGCGTAGAGCGGATAGTGATTGGGGTGATCGTTGATCACTGCACGAGCCAGAATCGCCAGATCGCGGGTCGTGGTGACGTGGCCTTCTGCCGGCCAGCCAGTGGCGTTGACGAAATGCGAGGAGCGCATACCAATCAATTGCGCGTACTGGTTCATCACATCGGCGAATGCCTGTTCGCTGCCCGCGAGATGTTCCGCCAGAGCAATTGAGGCATCATTGCCGGACTGGATGATCACGCCTTTGAGCAGGTCCAGCACAGGCACTCTGGAGCCCACTTGCAGAAACATGGTGGAGCCGCCGCTGGTAGTGCCGCCGCGGCGCCAAGCGTCTTCGCTGATCAGCACGGTATCGGTTTCTTTGAGTTTGCCGCGTTCAATCTCCTCGGAAACGATATAGGAGGTCAGCATTTTGGTGAGGCTTGCCGGCGGTAATTGCTGATCGGCGTTTTCTTCAATCAATACGTCGCCAGTGGCGGCGTCCATCAATAAATACGCTTTGGCGCTGATCTGCGGTGGAGACGGAATAATCTGAGGGGTTGCGTGAGAGACAGAGACGAAAAAACTCAGGGAGAGCAACAAAATCTTGTGCGGAAAATTCCAGGTCATGATCAATAAAAGCCCAGGTCTGGTGAAGTGGATCGGCGCAAAGCCGCGCATTGTAGCAGCAATGTCCGGAGCCGAAAAACGATTCCCCCTCCCGCTCCGGTCGGTTGAATCTGGCTGTCTGAGAGCCTCGGAAACTCAGCGAGTTCACTGGTCTCTCACTCAATGACCGAACTTATCCTGCTGTTTATCTCCTCATTTATTGCGGCCACACTCCTGCCCATGGGCTCGGAAATTGCGCTCTATACGCTGCTACAGCGGGGGTTTGATCCGGTGGTGCTGGTGCTGATCGCCACCCTGGGCAATACGGCGGGTGCGACATTGAATTGGGTATTGGGGACGTATCTGCAGCACCTGCAGAAGCGGCGCTGGTTTTATTTCTCGCGCGAGCAGGTGGTGAAAGCGCAGAGCTATTTCCAGCGTTTCGGCAAATATTCTCTGCTGCTGTCCTGGCTTCCCGTGGTGGGTGATCTACTCACCCTGGCCGCGGGTATATTTAATGTGAGGTTGCTGCCCTTCCTCATCCTGGTCGGGGCGGGAAAGCTATTACGATATCTTGCGGTGGTTTATCTGGGCAATCTCTAGTGCGCAGTCTCTAGAAAGTCGCTTCCGTGGCTATGACATACAAGCCCGCCAGCACCATCACCCAAAAGAGAACGCCGGCCACGATCCAGATGACATTGCCAGCGGTGAACGCATTATTGGTGTCGCCGAGGGGGTCTTTGCAGGCTGCATTGGCGGCTTTTTGCACTTGATACAGGACCCAGCCAACCATCGGCATAGTAAGGATAGAGATCAGATCGGTGTATGGACTGCCTAAATCCCGCGATGCCAAGCGCTCTGTGCCACTGCTGATCAAGGAAAGAATGACGTAGACGGTCGCCAACAGGCCAGCGGCAATAGTGGGTGCGCCCTCCTGATCATTCGCCGACTCGCGGATCGAGCGAAACAGCGAGTGGGCGAAAAAGATGGAAAAAACGCCCCGCGCCACCGGCCAGATTGATATACCGGTGAAGTTTTTATACTGCTGCCAATTCTTGTAAAACCAGTACACGTGGTAGATGCCGAAAGTCGCCACATACAGCACCCAGAATTTGCGGTTGGACACCACATAAAAAGGCTGGAGCGCCTCCTGCGGTATATCCACCGCAGCTTTGGGCGTCTGATAAACGTTGTCGGACATGGGCTCTCCTGATGTGATGATCGAGATGACATACCGCAGAGTATAGGCCGCTCTGAAACGTTACGTATAACCCCGTCGCACCACAAGCTCCGCTGCCACTTTCGTGCCCGATCTTTATGCAGCCCCAAGCGGCACAATTCCGCGCTGCGACAATTTGCCACATTGACCAAAGGCGCTGAGAATTTAGGATATTGGACTACTCTGGCAACGGGTCCGCAACACATGAGGCTTCCAGCTAAAAGACGCGTTAATAAAAAGAATGCGGATCCAATAAATCACTTTTTCATTTGTTTACTATCGCTGTGGAGCTCCGCTACCGCTTGCGCCGCTCACAGCAACAACGCTCCCGCGCAGGAAGAAATCTTGGTGTGGGGTGAAAGCAAATCCAGCAATCAAGCCGGTTACACCAATCCGACCAGCGTGTTGCTGCAGGAGGATATGGCGAGCATCAATGTCACCACCACAGAAGACATTGTGAAATACGAGCCGAGCCTGGTCATTCGCCGCCGTTTTATCGGTGATGCCAATGGCACTTTGGGGATGCGCGGCTCCAATATGTTTCAAACCTCGCGCTCCATGGTGTTCGCCGACGGTGTGCCGCTGCATTATTTTCTGCAGAGCCGCTGGAGCGGTGCGCCGCGCTGGACCATGGTTTCCGCCAGTGAAATTGCCCAGGTGGAAGTGATTTACGGGCCTTTTTCCGCAGAGTACAGCGGCAACGCCATGGGCGGCGTGGTGGTAATCGAAACCGCGATTCCGCAAACGCGGGAAATTCATCTGGACGCAAGTTATTTTTCCCAGGATTTTTCCGCCTATCAATTTGCCGACACACTAGACGGCTACAAAACCTTTGTCTCCTACGGCGATAAATTCGGCGATTTGAGTATTTATCTGTCGTTTAACCATTTGGAAAATCAAGCTCAACCGCAAACGTTTTATTACGGCACCACACCGACCAATTCCGCACAAATTCCTGTGAACCCAGTATCAGCGAATGGCGGTATCGACGATTTTAATGAGTTGGGAGTCGCGTCACTCGTCTATGGCGACACCGGAGTTATCGACAACACCACAGATAATTTCAAAATTAAACTCGGCTACGATTTTGGCGACTGGCAAACGTTGCTAAACATCGCCTATGAAAATCGCAACTCCCTGACCGATTCACCCAATGCCTACTTGCGCGATTCCGCCGGCGATATTCTCTGGCAGGGAGCGGTGACGCAATCCGGGCAAACTTTCTTGATTTCCGCTGCGCGTTTTGGTATCAGCGAAATGGACCGGCGCAGCCTGTCCATCGGTTTGCGTTTAAAGGGCGAATTGAATAATCGCACCAGGATTGAAGCCAATTTCAACCGCTTCGCCATCCTGGAAGATGAAACCCGCACCTCAGAGCGCAATCCGCTCGATCCCACTTATTCAACCAGAGGTTCCATCAGTGATTTTGCCGATACCGGCTGGCACACCGCGGACGTGAAATTATCCATCGACGATTTTGCGATTGACGGTCTGAATATCGTCAGTGGTTTGCGTTACGAAGCCTACGAATTAAATGCGCGCGCGTTTAGTTCCGACGACTATGCCAGCGGCAGCAAAGATGAAAAAACCAGTCACAGTGGCGGCAAAACCAATCTCAGCGCCTTTTTTACTCAATTGAATTGGCAGATTACAACACACTGGGATGTCAGCCTCGGCGGGCGTTTTGAATCCTGGCATAGCCGCGACGGCTATTATTGGGATAGCCCAAATGCACAAACACCATTGATCCGCGTTGATGTACCGGAGCAGTCGCAAAATAAATTCTCGCCCAAATTTTCCCTCGGCTATAAACCAACGGAAAACTGGATTGTGCGCTATTCACTCGCCCGCGCTTACCGCTTTCCCATCACCGAAGAACTGTTTCTGCGCTTCCGCGATATTCGCGGCGCCGGCACAGACGCGGATGCCAGCTTGCAACCGGAAGACGGTGTGCATCAGAACTTGTTGCTGGAACGCGGCATCGACAATGGTTATGTGCGCCTAAATCTGTTCCATGAAACCATTAAAAATGTCATCGAAAATCAGACCAACACCACAACCTCCGTCACCACATTTTTTCCCATAGACGAAGTGGAAACTCTCGGCCTGGAACTGATTATTAATGCCCAGGATTTTCTGCTCGACAAATTGGACGTGCGCTTTAATGTCGCCTATACCGAATCGGAAATTCGCAAAAACACCGCGAATCCCGCATTAGTCGGCAAAACTCCGCCGCGCATGCCGAAATGGCGCAGCAATCTGCTGGCGACTTATCACCTGACGGACGATTGGGACCTGGGTGGCAACGTGCAATACAGCAGCGACAGCTTCGGCCGCGCTGACAATCTGGATATCCACGACGGGGTCTACGGCGCCCAGGATGCCTACACCCGCCTCGGCATCAAAACCAACTACCGCGTCAATGACCAGTGGAAAATCAGCGCGGGTGTGGACAACCTAACCGATGAACTTTCCTATGTGGCGCATCCTTGGCCAGCACGGACGGTTTATTTTTCGGTGGATTGGGATTGGTGATTTTTAAGAGACGGTATTAAAAATGAATAAAGCCTCCCCCGCCTCTCTCTACCGCACCCTGTGGCGCTGGCATTTTTACGCGGGCATTTTTTGTCTGCCGTTTATTTTGACGCTGGCTATTTCCGGGACGCTGTATTTATTCAAACCGCAGGTGGATGCGTGGATAGATGCGCCTTATCGCAATCTCGCAATTACAGAAACACGCAGTACCGCCAACGACCAAATTGCCGCCGCTATTGCCGCACATCCGGGTAGTCAATTTGTTAATTACCGCTTGCCGCAATCAGCTAATGACGCGGTGGTGATTACCCTGCAGCAAGCCGGCGAAAATCTGCGGGTTTATGTGCATCCGGGAAATCTGCAAGTTTTGCGCAGCGTCGCGGCGGATGGCGAATTCATGGAGGTGGTGAAACGTTTTCACGGCGAATTGCTCGCCGGGAATGCCGGTTCCATTTTGGTGGAGTTGGCCGGTTGCTGGGCAATTGTGCTGGTGCTTACCGGGCTCTATCTGTGGTGGCCACGCAATGCTCGCGGTGCGGCGGGAATTGTGTACCCGCGCCTGCGCCAGGGCAGCCGGGTTTTATGGCGGGATCTGCATGCGGTCACCGGTTTTTGGGTGGCGGGTTTTACGCTGTTTTTGTTGATCACCGGCCTGCCCTGGGCGCTGGTGTGGGGCAGTGCCTTAAAAGAACTGCGCCAGCCAAGTCCTCACGATCACAGCCATCACCACAGCGCTGCCTCGGCGGATTGGAGCCTGCGCAGCATAGAGCCTTCCCATGCGGTGGGCGCATCCGCGGTTCACCTGCCAGAAACCCTGCTGCAAAACGCCCTCGCCCTCGGTTTTGCACCGCCGGCGGAACTCGCTCCCGCGACCGACATGCCGGGTGCCTGGACCTTAAAATCCCAGACGCAAAACCGTCCGCTGCGGGCGGAAGCCTGGCTGGACGGAAGCAGCGGCAATGTCATCCGCACCAAATCCTTCGCTGAAAAACCGGCCATTGACCGCGTGATCGGCGTCGGCATAGCCGCCCACGAAGGCCAGTTGTTCGGCTGGTTCAACCAAGTGCTCGGCGTGTTCACTACCACCGGATTAACGCTGATGAGCGTAAGTGCTTTCATCCTCTGGCGCCGCCGCAAACCCAAAGATGCCCTGGGTGCGCCGCCACCCCTGCCAGATGCCCGCACCGGTAAAGTGATCGGCGCAATCATCCTGGTCCTCGCGCTGGTATTGCCGCTGCTGGCGATTTCCCTGGTACTGGTACTGCTTCTGGAATGGTTGGTCCTGAAACGCCTCCCGCAGACCCGTCGCTGGCTCGGCCTAGCAACCTGACCGGGCTCACAGCCACGCATGCAAATCCAGAGAATGGGGCGCAGTTGGTTGTCCAATCGTGCCCGGCTGTTTATTCTGGCCGCGATTTTGATCCGTCTCCTGTGGAAGTGTTCATGCGTTTTAG
>JBQGED010000017.1:0-4231 GCA_052039425.1 Sphingobacterium griseoflavum
CCATACCGAACTCAGAAGTGAAACGATGCATCGCCGATGGTAGTGTGGGGTCTCCCCATGTGAGAGTAGGTCATCGTCAGGCTTCTAATACCAACGCCCCGGTCAGTAATGTCCGGGGCGTTTCCTTTTGGGACTGAAAAAGCCCAATCGCACCGCAAAACAAGTCTCCGGCGCTATTTAAGCGATTAAAAGCTCAGCTCAACAGGGTGTGAACTCTGCAATCGCTCCTTTGCCTATCCCTTCGAACGCTTTTACAGTGATCTTTTCGCCTGGGTACTCCGCGCTGATACAATGTGTTAAATGCTGGGCGATATATTCAACCGTCGTATCCGTATCGATGATGTAACAATTGATGCGCGGAATGGCTAAGCTGAAATGACCTTGGCTGGACTCATAGCGAAATATAAGTGTGTCGCCGGCTTCTGCGACACAATCCTCCTTGGTCGCAATATAAATATCGGTCCATTTGCGAGCCCACTCTTCCATTAATTTCTTACATAAAACTCCATCGCGCCAAATCAATATTTTTGAACGGTGCCCGTGGGCAATGCGCTGGCAATCGCCATCGTGCTTTTTTAAGCCGTGACTGTAGTGGTAATAAGGTGAAGTGATTTCCTCACAGCTGAAAGATAAGTTTATTTGGGCTGTTGGGAAAATATGAGCTAATTTCTTTTCGCACCATATCGCCACTGCATCCGGGGTGATGGCAGGTATATCGACGAGACATATCGCCGTGTGCGGACTCTCAATTTCTATACTGCCTCCTTTAGTCGCGTTTTTTAATTGAACCAAAATTTGTTCGTCGAATTGATTGACGACAATCGCTTGGTTGAGGGTGGGGACGAGCAGGCTGTGATCAAGATGTTGATTCAGCCACTGCCTCACTTGTTTTTTGACAATTCCAAAATCACAAATCATGCCCTGCTGGTCCAATTCTCCAGTCAGTTCGATGTTGGCGAGCCAAGTTTCTCCAACCAACCCGCGCTGCGGACAGAGATAGCTGAAATCGATATTGGTAAGGTTGTCGACAAATAAGCGCATAAAATTCGAGAGCAAATAAAAGCCTGTATTCTATCTCTAATCCAACAGCGAGGTGGCTGAATGTTCCAGTTGTTTGTCTATGTTCCAGAATCGCACCTGGAGGCGGTCAAATCAGCCATGTTTGTGGCAGGGGCTGGCCGAACCCAGCGCTACAAGCAGTGTTCATGGCAGGTATTAGGTCAGGGACAATTTCTACCGCTTAAAGGGAGTGCACCCTATATAGGTCAAGCCAATACATTATCCTGCGTCCCGGAATACAGGCTGGAAATGATTTGTGACGAAATTGAATTGCCAGAGGTTATTTCGGCAATGAAGCAGGCTCATCCGTACGAAGAGCCCGCCTATGGGGCATTTCCATTACTGCGAGTTTGAGGCGACCTTCGATTTCGGGAACGTCAGTACCATGGCGTTTTCGTGAGAGGATTTTGTATTGCCTTCGTTGATATACAGGCTTTGCAGTGTCTCGTTTAAAGACAGCAACGAATCCATCATCATACGGCTGATTTCGATGCACGAGCCCAAGGGACTTTTAGTATGCGAGCGTCGCTTGCAGTCGATTTGAAACTGCAGTCCCTTCAGGCGCGCTTTCAAATGCTCTGGAGCGCTTTCAATAAGTTGATTGATATGCTGGATGCGCAGGCGCTCAAGCTCTTCGGGATTGCGCTTGGCAAGCTCCATCAAATGTTCCGGTTCCGGGAAGGAATGTTTCATTGCCTACACCATACAATAGGTCGGTTAAAAAATATCCTAACATACTTCGATCCGCTATTTTAATAACGGAAACTATTCTATTTGGCTATATATCAGTGCATGAAAGGCGCGTTTAATAACATTTCGGCAAAATGCGGATTGGTTCAGGAAAGATTGTGTGAAGTGAGTGGCCAGGTGGAAAGGAGGTTGATCAGCAATTTTCGTCGCCTTTGGTCTGATGCGTGTCGTTTAGATGTCTGGCTTCACGATCATAATTTGAAACTCAAATAAGGTTGCAAGTCGTCGTGGTGCTATTAACTCACCCCGAGGATCATCTCCAACACAAATTTACTACCAAGATACGCCAGCACTAGGCTGACAAAGCCAGACAAACTCCAGCGGATAGCCGAATTGCCGCGCCAACCAAGATGGTGCCTGCCCCACAGCAAAATCGCATAAATCAGCCAAGCCAGCACAGTGAAGACGATCTTATGGTGAAGGTGCTGTTCTCTGACGCTCTCGATTTGAAACGCACCAGTGATAATCACCAGCGTAAGCAGAATTTCGCCGACCCAGAGCAGCTCAAATAATAATTTCTCCATAGTTTGCAGCGGTGGTAACAGCCTGACGATCCCAGTCGGGTGGCGATGGCGTAGCTGGTAATTTTGAAATGCCAGGAGCAGGGTTTGCACTGTCGCCACGATCATAGTGCTGTAAGCCAAAATGGAAAGAAGGATGTGACTCGCCGTTTTGGCGTCCAACTTGAGGTATACCGGCGCCGCTTGCGCCTCGGTGTAGAGACTGCTCAACAGCGCGGCCACGGAAATCGGCAGGGTGATGAGAAATAAGTTGTGCAACGGTTTGCGCAGGCTGCTGAGCAAGATCAAAAAATTTGTGGTCCAGCAAAACAAAGAAGAAATTTTGAAGAACCCGAAATGATAGCCGTCCGGCAGGGCCATCTGCCTGTACAGGCCAAATGCATGCGTGGCCAATCCCAATGCCAGGATAATCGTAAAAGCACTTGTAGCGGCGGTCTGTCGGCGACTGATGGAGCGAACCAGGAATACCCAGGCAATGCTGTAGAGAGCTGTGGATAAGGTGATTGGCATTGTCTCTAATTCTTTTAAGGATGCGGCGGATCAGGTAGCCCTGTAGCGTAGAGTGGTTTCTGGATTCTTGGCAAGGGTTTGCGCTGCCGCGGTCGTCTTTCAACCTCTTTGGCGATATACTGCCGCGGCTTTTTGCACGCCATTAACTTAACCGGATTGAATGCTGACATTATGTTCGAAAGCCTCTCGGATCGCTTGAGCCGCAGTCTGCGCGCTATAACAGGCAAAGCCCGTTTAGATCATGACAATATTCAAGACACCTTGCGCGAGGTGCGCAAAGCCCTGTTGGAGGCAGACGTTGCCCTCCCAGTCGTCAAAGCTTTTGTCAATCAAGTGCGCAAGCGCGCCTTGGGTCAGGAAGTATCGCGGGCGCTGAACCCTGGACAGCAGTTTCTAAAGATCGTGGAGAGCGAGCTTACCCAAGTAATGGGTGAGGCCAATGAGCGGCTCAATCTGGCTGCACAGCCGCCGGCGGTGATTCTTATGGCGGGTTTGCAAGGCGCCGGTAAAACCACCACCGTTGCCAAGCTGGCGCGTTTTCTCAAAGATAAAGAGAAGAAGAAAGTGCTGGTGGCGAGCGCCGACGTTTACCGTCCCGCCGCTATCCAACAGTTGCAGACACTCGCTGGCGAGGTGTCTGCGGAGTTTTTCCCGTCGTCACCTGACCAGTCTCCACTGGATATTGGCCGCGATGCTGTCGCCCACGCCCGTAAAATTCATGCGGATGTGGTCATCATCGATACCGCGGGTCGGCTCCATATAGATGAAGAGTTGATGGCCGAGATTCAGCAGCTCCACAAAGTGCTAAATCCTATTGAAACCCTCTTTGTCATTGATGCAATGATTGGACAGGATGCGGTTAACACCGCCAAGGCCTTTAATGACGCGCTACCTTTGACTGGAGTTATCCTTTCAAAAGCGGACGGTGATGCAAGGGGTGGCGCCGCCTTATCGGTCCGTTTCGTGACCGGCAAGCCCATTAAATTTCTCGGTATGGGTGAAAAGGTCGATGCGCTCGAACCGTTTTATCCCGACCGGCTGGCTTCTCGTATATTGGGCATGGGGGACATCCTTTCGCTGATCGAGCAGGCGGAGCAGAAGCTGGATCGGGAGAAAGCCGAAAAACTCGTTCAAAAGGTCAAAAAGGGCAAGGGCTTCGATTTGGAAGACTTGCGAGACCAGTTGCAACAGATGCAGAATTTAGGCGGCATCAGTTCGGTTTTGGACAAACTGCCGGGCATGGGCAACATGGCGCAGTTGGCAGAGCAGTCGGACGTCACCAAGCAATTCAAGCGTATGGAGGCGTTGATCAACTCCATGACTCCGGCAGAGCGCCGCGACCCCGAGATCCTGAATGGCTCACGCAAGCGTCGCATTGTGCAAGGCGCAGG
>JBQGED010000018.1:0-5867 GCA_052039425.1 Sphingobacterium griseoflavum
CAATTTGCGCGCATGAGTAGGTGCTTGCTGGCTGCCGGCCGCACCTTTGGCGCTGCGCACCAAGTGGCGCAGTTGCTGGCGATCAGCGAGAGGAAATTCATCGAAAAAGCGCTCCATCACCTCCTGCTCGCCTTTGATCAAGTCGTCGCGCCATTGCTCCATGACGTGGAACAGACGCGCCAGACGATCCTGTTCTTCCTTGATGCCGGCGACGGCAGCGGCAATGGCTTCGTGGTCCTCACTGCGCATCAGTTTGCCGAGGAACTGATGGTGGCGGCGCAGCGCTTCGTTTTTCCTGATGTTTTTGCTTTCTTCCACCGCGCGCCGCATTTCCGTGCTCAGCGGCATCTGTGCCAGTTGCTCCGCGTTCAGGGTGGTCAGATGCACCGCGAGATCCTGCAGCGCGTGCATATCTTTTTTCATGCGCGTTTTGCTGACCCAGCGGAAAACTTCCTCTTCGCCGTCCTGCGCGTCCTGATCAAATTCATTCATGTCGATATACCGGTGTACGAAAGGCGCGGCTCAGCGGTGAGTCGCAAAGGCGGCGAAGCCTACAGCATCCGCGCGGGGGGTTAAAGCGCAGCCGGCGTTATTCGCCTTCGCCAAATTTATCTTCGATCAGCCCCAACAGCTCAGCGAGCGCTTCCTCCTCGTCATGACCGTCGGCGGATATTTCGATGGCGGTGCCTTTAGAGGCCGCCAGCAGCATCAGTGACATGATGCTTTTGCCGTCGATGGTTTTGCCGTTGCAGCACACCTGCATTTTGCAGGCATAGCGGCTGCACAAATTAGCGAATTTGGTGGCGGCCCGGGCGTGCAGTCCCAGTTTGTTGGATATGACAACCTGTTTGGAAATCATGCGTTGCTGCCAGTACTCTTCGTTATTGTTGTGCCGTTGTTATTGACCCGATAAGAGACTGCGGTCAGGGCGACGTCTGCGTCAGCTGGCGATGGCGAGTCTGCACATTCGGATACAGTCGCTGAAAATGCGCACTTAATTTATCCGCTAGATACACCGAGCGGTGCATGCCGCCCGTGCAGCCAATCGCAATCGTCAGATAGCTGCGGTTATTCTGTTCAAAACTCGGAATCCATTTTTCCAGAAATTGCACTATGTCCTCGTACATGGAGGTCACTTGCGGCTGCGCCGCCAGAAAATCCATGACCGGGGTTTGCAGCCCTGTATGCGCGCGCAGATCCGGCTGCCAGTAAGGATTTGGCAGGCTGCGCACATCAAACACAAAATCGGCGTCCACCGGCACACCGTATTTGAAACCGAAGGATTCGATCATCAACGCCATACCCTGGCCTTCGGCTCCGGCCACTTTCTTTTTCACCGCCGAACGCAATTCGTGCAGGGTTAGATTACTGGTGTCGATGGTGATATCCGACAGCCGCGCCACAGGGTCCAGAATCGCATTTTCCGCGCGAATAGCCTCGCGCAGCCCAGTGGTTTTGTTAGAGAGGGGATGTTTGCGGCGAGTTTCACTGAAGCGCTTGATCAGCACCTGATCGCTGGCGTCGAGGTAGACCACGGTGAAGCGCGCATTCTGGTGTTGCTGCGCCCATTCCAGGATTTCAGGAAAGCGGCTGAGATCACCGCTGACTGTGCGCGCATCTATACCCACGGCGAATTTCATCGCCTGGTTGTTGGCGCCTTGGGAGACTTCAGTAATGAGGGCCGGCAGAAGGTTGACGGGGAGGTTGTCGATGCAGATGAAACCGCTGTCTTCGAGCAATTGCAGCGCCGTGGTTTTGCCGGAGCCCGACCTGCCGCTGATCACGACGAATTCCATGCTTCAGGCTCTCCGCAGAACTGCTTAAAGGTCCGCTTCTATGGCGGCGCGATAGAGATCGTCGCCTGTCTCAGCGCGTCGCAGGGACTGCACGAAACGCGGGTTTTGCAGGTGCTCCGCCAGCATCGCGAGGGTCTGCAGATGGGCATTTTCCGCGTTTTCTGGTACCAGCATGGCAAAGATCACGTCCACCGGCTGGCTGTCCACGGAATCAAAATCAATAGGTGTTGCCAGCGTCATAAGCGCGCCTATGGTTGCGCCGGCGGTTTTGAAGCGACAGTGGGGGATGGCGATGCCTTCACCTATGCCAGTAGAGCCGAGGCGCTCCCGCGCCACCAGCTGCTGGAACAGCTCGTCGGCGTTGATACCATCACTACCTTCCGCGATCAGCGAAGCGAGAACCTCGAGCGAGCGCTTCTTGCTCGTGCAGGTGACGTGACAGAGAGTGCGTTGCTGAGTGAGAAGCGATTCAATTTGCATATAGGGATTCGACCGCATTCCGAGGGACGAGACCTTTAGGTTCGCCCATATTTATTTGGGACGGCAGCGGCTGCGTCAGACCAGCCGCTTGCGTTCGTTGGAGGGCGCTATGCCCAGGGACTCGCGATATTTGGCGATGGTGCGCCGCGCGACATGAATCCCTTGCTCTTCTAGCAGGGCGGTGATCTTCGAGTCGCTCAAAGGTTTGCGGGGATTTTCCGCCGCCACGAGTTTTTTAATGATAGCGCGAATGGCCGTAGAGGAACACTCGCCGCCAGATTCCGTACTTACGTGACTGGAGAAAAAATACTTGAGTTCAAAGATACCCTGAGGGGTATGCATATACTTTTGGGTCGTGACTCGCGAGATCGTGGATTCATGCATTTCCACCATTTCCGCCACGTCGTGCAGCACCATCGGCTTCATAGCCTCGGGGCCGTGATCGAGAAAACCTTGCTGACGTTCGACAATACAGGTCGCCACTTTCAGCAAAGTCTCGTTGCGGCTTTGCAGGCTTTTAATAAACCAGCGCGCCTCCTGCAGGTTATCGCGTAAAAAGGTGTTGTCGTTGCTACTGTCGGCGCGACGCACCAGGGAAGCATAGTCGGGATTGATGCGCAGTTTTGGCGCGATTTCCGGGTTGAGCTGAACCATCCAGCGGTTGTTCTCCTTTTTCACGAACACATCCGGTACCACGTATTCTGTGGTGTCTTCGCCGATCTGCTCACCCGGGCGCGGATTGAGACTCTGAATGATGCGAATAGCTTCCTGTAGCTCCGTCTCTTTCACCCGCAGCTTGCGCATCAGTTGTTTGAAATCGCGCGCACCCAGCAGGGGCAGATAGTGGCGCACCAGATTCACAGCCACATCGTAGGAGGGCAGGGTGTTGGGCAATTGCCGCATTTGCAGCAGCAGGCATTCCGCCAGATCCTGGCTTGCGACTCCCGGCGGATCGAACTGCTGCAGGCGGTGTAACACCGCCATCACTTCGTCCATTTCCAATTCGGGAAAATCTTTCAATAGCCCTTGCCAAATTTCCTCCACCGGCTGCACCAGCATGCCGCTGGGTCCCACCGCGTCGATGATGGCCTCGCCGACCAGACGATCCAGGTCGGACATGGGAGTGAGATTGAGTTGCCAGGCGAGATAGTCTTGTAGCGATTCGGAGGTGCCGCGGCGGGATTCGAAGTCCATGTCTTCGTTTTCCGGTCGCGACAGGCCGGTGCCGGTGGGAGCACTTTGATAGACGTCGTCCCAACTGGTATCGACGGCAAGTTCGGTGGGAATCTCATTGCTCCATTCGCCATCCGGGGCGTGATCTTCGCCATCTTCACGAGTGGCGCTGCTCAGTTCCTCGACCTTGCTATTGGTTTCCTTGCCGTTGACGAAATCCAATTCCGGCCCGTCGCCACCTGGGTAATCGCCCGCGCCTTCGTCGTCGGCGACATCCAGCATGGGGTTGGTTTCCAGGGCTTCCTGAATTTCGGTTTGAAGATCAAGCGTGGACAGTTGCAAGAGACGGATGGCCTGCTGCAGCTGGGGCGTCATGGTGAGCTGCTGGCCGAGTTTGAGTTGCAGTGATTGCTTCATTCGTCAGTCTTCGCCGTTGCAGGATAAGAAGAATGCCGTAATTCTAGTCATCCCTATTTAGACAAGCAATCATTTTTGCTGATTTTAAAAGCAAACTTTGGGCCAGCTAGAGCGATATTCGTTGCTTGTCAAGCTGCCCGCCCACCATATGTCAAAGGCGGAAGTTTTCCCCGAGATATACCTTGCGCACTTTGGGGTTGTTCATCACGGTGTCGGGTGAGCCTTCGGCAATGATGTAGCCCTCACTGACAATATAGGCTTTTTCACAGATATCCAGTGTCTCGCGCACGTTGTGATCGGTAATCAACACCCCCAAGCCGCGCTTTTTCAGGTGAGTCACGATATTTTTGATGTCGTTGACCGATATGGGATCGACGCCCGCAAACGGCTCGTCGAGCAGAATAAATTCCGGGTTGGTGGCGATGGCGCGGGCGATTTCAACGCGCCGGCGTTCGCCGCCGGAGAGTGCCATGCCAAGGCTATTGCGGATATGGGTGACGTGAAATTCCTGCAGTAGATGATCCAGCACTTCACGGCGGCTTTTGCGGGTGAGGTCGGCGCGGGTTTCCAGGATCGCCATTATGTTGTCAGCTACTGTGAGCTTGCGGAATACCGAGGCTTCCTGCGGCAGATAACTCAAGCCGGCACGGGCGCGGCCGTGCATGGGCAGATGGGTGACGCGCTTGTCGTTGATGTAGACCTCGCCCTTGTCGGCGGCTACCAGCCCCGCAATCATGTAAAAACAGGTGGTTTTGCCGGCGCCATTGGGACCGAGCAGACCGACGATTTGGCCGCTCTCCACCATCATGGATACATCGATCACCACTTTGCGGCCTTTGTAGCTTTTGGCGAGATTGCGCGCTTCCAGGGTGGCCATCGGGTGTTTATTCCTCTTCCAACTGTTTCAGTGAGCGCGCGGGAATGACCATCTTCACCCGCTCGTTTTGACTCGCGTCGCCGCCGGCTTTGACCACGGACTTTTTCACGTCGTAATCGATGCGATTGCCAGACAGGCTGGTGCCCTCCTGCTGTAGCAAGGCATTTTCAATCAAATGGAGCGTGTCCTGGGCAATGTTATATTCCAGGCGATTCGCCTGGGCTACCACTGGGCCTTCATCTTCGTTCGGCTTTTGTTGATAGCGCGCCGGTCTGCCCGTAGCGACTATCTGCGTGACTTTGCTTTTGTCGTTGACGATCACCACTTCGTCAGCGTCGATACGCATGGAACCCTGCTGCATCACCACGTTTCCAGAATAAGTGATGGTGCCTTTGATTTCGTCGCGCTCGGCGCTGTCCGAGTGAATCGTGATCGCCTGATTGCGGTCGGACGGCAGAGCAAATGCCTGTTGGCCCGCTAGCAGGTAAAGAGCCAGCCCCGCCGCGAGGCTAAGGCGTCGTAACTTCGTTGATCGGCTCATGGCGACCCCTCACTCGGTTGCGCAATTGAATGTGCTTGTTTTCCAGATCCACAGTCATTCCCCGCGCCTCTACCTTGCCCATGGGTGACGTGATACTCACTTCGGCATCCGTTGCGATCATTTTGTCCTTCGGTCGAATTTCCAGTCGACTGGTGGTCAGCTCGGTGATCTCGTTGGGATTTTCCTCCTGCCAAATGCGCACATTAGGCCATAAGGTCAGCAAGGTGCCGCGCTCGGTCAGTTCTCCTTTGTCGGCGGTGACATACCAGGGTTTGCCGTCGGTATAGAGCGTCAGCTGCGGCGCGTCCAGACTGGTGAAATCTCCTTCGCTCACTCGACTGAGATCCAGGCGAAAATGACTGAGCGTGGTCGCTACGAATTCGTAGCTCAACTTCCCTTCCGAATCGAAATGTCGCGAACGGGCGTCTTCGATAACGGCATAGGGAAAGCGTGCAATATCCGGTTTGTCGCCAAAGGGAATCAGCAGTTTGGGCGGGGTATCCGACAACAGGATGATCGCAACCACGAGGGCTGCGGTGAGCGATATGTAGACCCAGTTGTGCTTAATCGCTCTTTGCATACC
>JBQGED010000019.1:0-4436 GCA_052039425.1 Sphingobacterium griseoflavum
AGCGGTATACGTTCATCAACGGCTCCCAACCGCGTCGCTGCTGCACAAAGCGAAAATGCAGCGTCTGCATCTCCGTCACTATGGTGCCCATGCGGGTCACCATTTGATCGATACGCCGTCGTGACATGATCTAAATACCTGTATTGTCAGGAAAAAGGCCCGCTTCGCCGCCGGCAGGCCCGCCAAACCTCCTGGACCGGTCCGCGCATCCAGAGTTCGGAAAGCAGGTGTGGGAGAGGCGTTATGACTAATGGATGGGAGCGCAGAAAGGGGAATTCAAGTGGCGCCGTCATAGCGGCGTGGAGAGAGTAGAGCTAGGCCTAAAGGCCCAGCTCTTTCAATACCGCTTCTTTTAATGCTTGGCATTCGGGGCTGGAAGGTTTGCGCGGCTGCGCAAAAGGCACTTCGAATATGGCCTGGATTTGCGTCGGACGCGGTGCCAATACCACAATTCGGTTGGCCAGATGAACTGCCTCCTCCACGTCGTGCGTAATCAGGATAACCGTGTGACGTTCCTTCTCCAGAATGCGCAGCAACTCGGTGCGCATGCGCAGGTTCATCAATGCGTCCAGTGCGGAAAAAGGCTCGTCCATATATAAAATTTCCGGTTTGACCACCAGCGCGCGGGCGATCTCTGCGCGCTTAAGCATGCCGCCAGATAATTCGTGAGGGTAATGTTTTTCAAAACCTTTGAGACCCACCAACGCCGCGTAGTGATCGGCGAGCTCCCGCTTTTTCACTTCGTCGGCACTGTGCAAACCAAACATTAAATTTTGTTGCACGGTGAGCCAGGGAAAAACCGAACCATGCTGAGAAATTAAAATGCCGTTGGCGTTAGGGCCTTTGCGTACGACACCATTGATGGCGACATGACCAGAATCCGGCTGTTCAAAGCCAGCGATCATTTTCATCAAGGTAGATTTGCCACAACCTGACGGGCCGACAAAGGCGATAAATTCACCGTCGGCAATTGTTAAATCAATGCCATCCACAACCGGCTGGCCGCCAAAGCCTTTTTTCAAATTTTGAATGGTAATTTTATCGGCCATAACGCCACCTGACTGATTTCAAACCTTCGAGCAGCCGCATCAGGCCGTCCAACAATAAACCGATCACACCAATAATAATCATGCCGGCGATCACCAGATCGTAACGATTACCGGCATTGCGCGAATCCATAATGAGATAACCGAGGCCGGAGCGCAGCGCGATCATTTCCGCTGCCACTACCACCAGCCAAGCAACACCCAGGGAGATGCGCATCCCGACAATTAAATCCGGCAATACTGCAGGAAAAATCACTTGGCGCAGCAATTTCAGGCGCGGCGCTCCAAAATTTTCCGCTGCGCGCAAATAGCGTTTTTCGATAGTGTGTACCGCGGCGGCGGTTTGCACGATCATTGGAAAAACCGCCGCGATAAAAATCAGAAATATCGGCGAGGCGTTGCCGACGCCGAACCAGAGAATCGCCAGAGGAATCCAGGCAATTGGCGAGATGGGACGCAAAATCTGGAACACCGGGTTGAGCGTCACATAGGCCCCGTCAACCCTTCCCATCCACAATCCCAACGGCACCGCCACTGCTACAGCGGCGAAAAATCCGGTGCCTACCCGCATCAACGACGACGCTATGTGATCCCACAAAGTACCGTCTGCAATTAATTCCAGCGTGCCCGTTACCACCTGCCAGGGAGTGGGAAAGATCACACTGCCACTTTGCACGACCACCAACCACCAAACGGCGATCAGCAGAGCCAGCAATGCCACTGGCGCGCCGATTTTTTTTAGTTTCCCCATAGGCTTTTAATCACTCCGATTTTTTATTCACAGACATAACGGGTACGCCCAATGCGCGCCCCAAATTTGCCGCGCGCCATCGCAGCCTCTGCCAGCCTGCCGTCGGCTCAGCATCCACGATGACCGTCATTTGGCCGCTGGCATGTGCAGTACAGACAAATTGATAGTCCGATGCCTGCTCAAACGGCAACTTGAAACTCTGCCCCGGCATAATTAGCGTCGGACCAAACATTTGCGGCACGGAATCTGAATTGCGCAGCACCAAAATGTCGCGCACGCCCAGGGCGAGATGGATTTTTTCCGGCAAAATAGCAATCGAATCACCGGACATGCGGCGCTCCCAAGTTCCCGGTGGGATCTCGAATAATTCCTCGCGGCTCTCGAAATTTAATGGCCACCAGGCTGCAACTGCCGCGATCAATAACACGATGCACAGGAATGCCAATAGCGCCCGGTTTGTTTTATTCATTGCTTGGATGCAGCTGGCTCGGCAAGCAGGATTTGCACATCATGCACTATATCGGCGACGCTTTTTCCGTACGGCACCAACGCCCGCAGCAAACCCTGACGATCAATCAAATAAAGATATGACGAGTGATGAACTTCATAATTGCCATCCTGCTTCACTTCTTTTTCTATCAGAATGCCGTATTGGCGGCGAATATCGGCAAGCTCGTTGGCATCGCCAGTAAGGCCGATAAATCGAGGATGAAAAACCTGCATATATTCGCGCAACCGTGCGACTGTGTCGCGCTCGGGATCCACGGTGATATAAACCTCCTGCACACCATCGGCTGCATCGCCGAGATTTTTCATCACCCGCGATACATTCGCGAGGGTAACAGGACAAATTTCCGGGCAGTGGCTAAAACCAAAACCCAATATCACCACCTTGTCACGCGCGCTGCTCAATTTGAATAATTCACCGTGCGATCCCTGCAAGACAAAATCAGGCGCAGCGCGAGGAGGCTCAAAAACACCGGATTTCATCTCCGCGGCATGAACAGAAAAAATTGCGGTACAGGCAAAAATCCACATCAAACCAATACGTAAATTACGCAAAAAAATCATCATAGGGTTATGGCTGCGGGTTGTGCATGGACGACAAAACTTTCGTTGACGTACCGCTCGTAAGCGACGGGTTTAGTCAAGGTGCCTGCGGCGATAGACAATTCCATCAATTCATTAAATTCCTCGCGAATCATCCGCATATCGCCATAGGTCACACGGTCGGAGGGATTCTCCATTACAAAGCGGATGATTTTCGGATCCTGGTTGAAGAACTGCCGGCCGGCGGCGATATTTACCGCTTTTTCTCGATTTGCCGTGCTCTGATCAAGCCAGTTCCCCGCTCCCATTACATGGTTGACGAGATCCTGCACCAACGCGGGATTGGACTGGATCAATTCCTCACGCACAGTGAGCACACAACAAATGTAGTTGCGCCATTCGTCACGAGTCATACGCAGCGGTCTGGCGTACCCCGCCTGCTGCGCTGCTGCGCCAAACGGTTCGCCAGTGCAGTAGGCATCTACTGCGTTCGCATAAAGTGCGGCGGGCATATCCGGCGGCGGCATTTCTATGATTTCGATATCGGTGTGCGTCATTCCCTCTTGCGCCAACATTTTGCGCAGAAACAGAAAATCCACGGCAAAGCGGCTGGGGATGGCAATCCGCTTCCCCTGCAATTGGCGAAAGGTCTGGTAGGGCGAATCCGTACGCACCATGATGACCGCCCCGGACCGATGGCCTAGCGAGACAATTTTAAGGGGAATTTTTTTATCGGTAAGATCCATCACCAAAGGCGCCAGCATATAGGCCGCCTGAATGCGCCCGGTCATGAGCGACTCTTTGATTTCCGGCCAACCGCTATATTTGCTGTATTCGAACGGAACCGGCTGTCCGTTGCCGGTCGCAAGATTGGCAAGTTTGGCCGAACAGGCGATAGGCAAAGTCAGATTACACGTTACCGGCAAACCGCCGACCTGCAACACCTCCGGTTTGTCTTTATTGGAACAACCGACCCCCGCCAAGGCTGCGGCGGCACCCAGTCCCATAAGTAAATGCCGGCGCTGCAGATAATAAGGTGTGATGGAGTTGGTGCTCATAGATACGGACAAGCTGGAAGATCGAATCAAAACAACTGCACAGTATTTGGCAGGCGCAAAGGTCGGTATATAAATAAGCCATAAAAAATAACTATGACAAGAAAGGATTTATTGGTGCCAGAGACAATGGCAAGCAGGTTAAAGGGGCAACCCGCGCAGCGCAGAGAGAACCAAATGGCGATAACTTACGTCGCCAAGAGTAATCAGCCGCGCCAACCAGGACTCCCGCCCTCGCATCGCCCCGCGCAGAATCTCCCGTTGCGGCAAACCGGATTCATGCAGTTGGCGAACGCGGCCGATAATATTTTCCAGATGATCAATCTTCCGCTGAATCGCCTTGACCGGCTCCACCAGCTGCGGATTATGGCCGCAAAACAAAATATCGAAATTCAACGCGGCAATGGTTTTTAAGGATGCGACCGTCTGATAAATATCCTCATCCGACCGAAAATATTTGATTCGCGCACCAAGATACATATCCCCTGAAAATAACCAACCCTGATTTTTCTCCCAGAAAATCACATGATCATG
>JBQGED010000020.1:0-8842 GCA_052039425.1 Sphingobacterium griseoflavum
TGCCATGTGTATATCGACGGTGCGGCCGATCTGGAGAAGGCCTTCCGTATTGCCGTGAACGCCAAGACTCACCGCTACGGTGTTTGTAATGCCATGGAAACACTGCTGATCGCGGAATCTGTGGTGGAGCGCATTTTGCCGCGCTTGGCCGAAGCCTACGGCGCCAAGGGCGTTGAACTACGCGGCTGCGACCAAACCCGAGCGCTGCTGCCGGATGCGAAAGTGGCCAAGGAGGACGATTGGTACGCGGAATATTTGGCGCCGATTCTCGCCGTCAAAGTCGTTGCCGGCATTGATGAAGCCATCGAACACATTAACCGTTATGGCTCGCAACATACGGACGCCATAGTGACCGAGAACTACACCCTTGCACGGCGCTTTCTTGCGGCGGTGGATTCCGCTTCTGTGATGATCAACGCCTCGACCCGTTTTGCCGACGGCTTTGAATATGGCCTCGGCGCGGAAATCGGAATCTCCACCGACAAAATCCACGCGCGCGGCCCTGTCGGTCTCGAGGGCCTCACCTCGCAAAAATGGGTGGTGTTAGGCGACGGGCATATCCGCCAGTGATGGCAAACCGCACCCTCTATTTGGGCGGCACCTTCAACCCTGTCCATATAGGTCATACTCGCCTCGCGCTGGAGTGTCACTTACACACCGGCGCCGAGGTGGTTTTTGTCCCTTGCGCAGATCCACCCCACAAGTCCGCGCCGGAAATCGCCGCGCATCATCGTTTGACCATGCTGCAGTTGGCCATTGATGAACTCAATGCCACCGTTGTGGGGGAAGGGGTTTTTCGCTGGGATTTGTGTGAATTGGAGCGTCCTGGGCTCTCCTACACCTTCGACACTTTGAGCCATCTCAGGGCACTCCAACCTTACGCGGTGTTGGTTTGGGTAATCGGTATGGACAGTCTTGTCAGCCTGAACAGCTGGCACCGTTGGCGTGAGCTGACGGATCTCGCCAACCTGTTGGTGATCAACCGACCGGGGTGGCACAAGCCGGAGTCTGGCGAGGTTGCTGAATGGCTGAGCGAGCGGGAGTGTGCGGTGGAGCAGTTCGGTGCGCGCGGTGGTGTGGCGTTTCTCGAGACTTCACCAGTATCCGTCTCGTCCACCGCTCTGCGCCACCAACTGGCTTTGGGGGTTCCGGGCAAATACCTGGTTCCGGAACCGGTTTGCCAATACATCCGGTCCCACCAACTTTATTTATCTACTTAATGAATCGACTTTTATGAGTGCTGAACTGAACAAATTGATTATCGATGCCCTGGAAGATCTGAAAGGGCAAAAAATTGTCGAGTTGGATGTAACCCAGCTGACCGACGTGATGGACCATCTGATCATCGCCAATGGTACCTCTAACCGCCACGTAAAATCGTTGGCCAATAACGTCATTGAAGAACTCAAAACGTCGGGTCACAGACCTATCGGAATTGAGGGGCTTGATGTTGGTGAGTGGGTGTTGGTCGACTATGGCGATACCGTGGTTCACGTGATGCTGCAGGCCACCCGCGATTTTTACGAATTGGAAAAACTCTGGTCGAAAGTGCCGGCGCATCGCTCGGAAGAACGTTTGCGTTGATGCGCGAGGCGTTTTGATCGATGAAGGTGCAATTGATTGCGGTGGGCACGCGCATGCCTTCCTGGGTGCAGACCGGCTATGACGAATACGCCAAGCGTTTGCCGAAGGAGCTCGCACCGCAACTGTTGGAAATTCCCCTTGGCAATCGCGCTAAAAGTGGCAGCACGCAGGATGCGATGCGGCAGGAGGGGGAAGCCATTTTGCAAGCGATACCCGCATCATCCACCATGATTGCCCTGGATGTGCAGGGCAAATCCTGGAGTACGGAGCAACTCGCCGAGCAGCTGGCGCGCTGGCGCATGGACGGGCGCAATCTGGCTTTCGTTATCGGCGGTCCGGACGGTTTCAACTCACAATGTCTAGCCCGCGCGGACGCCCGCTGGTCCCTCTCCAATCTCACGTTGCCACACCCCCTGGTCAGAATTTTGTTGATCGAGCAGCTCTACCGCGCCTGGACCATTCTGCAAAATCATCCCTACCACAAATAAACAGAGTTTTTCCTTCGGAACGTTCGCGCGGTTCGTTGGGTCAGATGAATTTCGTTGCGAACGCTGACGGCGGGTTTATTCCAGCGAATTTAACCGGCATACTCCGCGCGCTTGTCGCGCCGAAAATGAATTACTGATCAATACTTAGATGTCGTCCTTTATTCGGCAGGACTGACTCGATTCACTTTGTGGTTATTCTTGCCTTTGAAATATGCCATTCCCCGATATCGATAACGATCATCGCCACTTGAAAGACATCAAGACGGAAACTCGTCTGGTGTGTTCACGCATTACGGTCGGTTTTGCTGTCGTGGTTTTGCTGTTCTTGGTGCTGATTTTTCGTTTCTACGATTTGCAGATTCTCGATTATGAAATCTACGCCACGCGCGCGGACAGCAATCGTATTCAGGTGCAGCCGGTACCGCCCAACCGCGGTCTTATTTTTGATCGCAACGGTGTTTTATTAGCGGAAAACCGCCCCAGCTATACCCTGTCCATCGTCAAGGAGCGAACGCCGGATCTGGAAAAAACCTTAAAAGCGCTCGCGGAATTGGTGGAAGTGGGCGAGGACGACTTGTCGAATTTCTACAAAGGTGTGAAGCAGCGCCGCCGCCCCTACGAATCCGTGCCGCTGCGCTACCACCTCACAGAAAATGAAATTGCCCGCATTGCCGTAAACGAATACGCGCTGGAAGGGGTGGAAGTGGAAGCGCAACTGGTGCGTTATTACCCCCACGGCGAACTTTTCGCCCACACCATAGGTTATGTGGGGCGCATCAATGAACGCGAACTCGCCAGTTTTGATGAAGTGGCTTATCGCCGTTACAGCGGTACCCACACGATCGGCAAAATCGGCATCGAAAAATATTACGAGGATGAATTATTCGGCGAGGTTGGCTCGCAACACGTTGAAGTTAATGCGCATGGGCGGGTGTTGCGTACGCTTGAGCGCATAAATCCATCTCCAGGCAAAGATCTGCATTTGTATCTGGATATCGAACTGCAAAAAACCGCTGTCGATGCAATGGAGGGCAGACGCGGGGCAGTGGTGGCGATTGAGGTGGCAACAGGCGGTGTGCTCGCTCTCGTCAGCACCCCGAGTTTTGATCCCAATCTTTTTGTGACGGGTATCAGTTACCAAAACTATAAAGCGCTAAATGAATCGCTGGATTTGCCGCTGCTCAATCGCACGATTCAAGGCCAATACCCGCCGGGCTCCACGTTGAAACCCATGTTTGGGGTCGGCGGTCTCGAAAGTGGAGTCGTCACGCCGCAATGGCGCATCCGCGATCCTGGTTTTTACAGGCTTGAAAACAGTGATCGGCGCTATCGCGACTGGAAAAAATACGGCCACGGCAATCAAGTGGATTTGCGCCAGGCAATCGTCGAATCCTGCGATACCTATTTTTACGACCTCTCCGTGCGCATGGGCGTGGATCGTATGCATCCGCTGGGCGCGGCGTTTGGCCTCGGCGAGCGCACTGGTGTGGATATCCCCAGCGAACGCGCCGGCATTTGGCCGTCGCGTATCTGGAAGAAGGCGGTGCGGAATATGTCGTGGTTTCCCGGTGACAGTCTCAATATGAGTATTGGCCAGGGCGACGTGCTCACCACGCCCATGCAGCTCGGTGTGCTCACAGCAGGGCTGGCCGCGCGCGGTGTTATGCGCGAGCCGCGGGTGGTGGAATTTATCGGCGATAACAACACGGTTACGCCCCCGCGGACAACATTTAGGGCCCGGGAGGAACACTGGGACTATGTGGTTTCCGCGATGGAGGCTGTGGTGCATAGTCCACGGGGGACGGCCAAAGTCAGCGGCAAAGACGCGACCTTTCATATGGCGGGTAAGACCGGCACCGCCCAGGTGGTCGGTATTGCGCAAGATGCGGTGTACGACCGCGACAAGGTGCATGAGCGCAATCGCGACCACGCGCTCTTCATCGCGTTTGCTCCGGTGGAAAATCCGCAGGTGGCAATAGCCGTCGTCATCGAAAACGGCGAGCATGGTTCCAGCGCCGCGTCTCCGGTGGCGCGCAAGGTATTTGATACTTGGTTTGCCAGGGAAGCCGAGCGCCAGGCCAAACGTGAGCAAGAAGCCTTGTTGGGGCTGACACCATGATTCAGAAAGGACAGGACTTCGTCCGGCGCCTGCCGGATTCCAGTCACCATTTCAAAAGCGCCACGAGCATCTGGCGGATGATCCACCTGGACCCTTGGTTGCTGCTCGGCTTGCTGTTCATAAGCTGCTATGGCCTTGTGGTGCTTTACAGCGCGAGCGGCCACAACCAGTTCATGGTAAAGCGCCAGCTGGTTTTTTTTGCGTTGGGTTATGCGGCCATGTTCGCCACGGCGCAGTTCAACCTGATGTTTATCGAACGATTTTCTTTCTGGTTTTATTTGGTCGGCGTGGTACTGCTGGTGTTGGTGTTGGTCATCGGGGTGGGGGCGAAGGGCGCGCAGCGCTGGCTTAGTCTTGGCTTTATCCGCTTTCAACCGTCTGAAATTCTCAAGCTGGCGGTGCCGATTTGTGTGGCGGCGTTTTTTTCCGCGCGCATACTGCCACCGCGATTTACCCATGTGCTCGTAGCCATAGGGTTTATCCTTCTGCCGGCAGCGTTGATTATCAAGCAGCCTGACCTGGGCACCGCTATCCTGGTGGCGGCATCGGGTTTAATCGGCCTGTTTCTCGCGGGCTTGCCGTGGCGTTACATCATCGGCACGGTGGTGATCATCGCCGCTGCGTCCTGGCCCATGTGGCATTACGTCATGCATGATTATCAGAAACAAAGAGTGCTAACGCTGCTTGATCCAGAGGCGGACAGGCTCGGTTCCGGCTGGAACATTATCCAGTCGAAAACTGCCATAGGTTCGGGCGGCTGGGACGGTAAAGGTTGGATGAAAGGCACCCAGTCACAGTTGGATTTTTTGCCCGAGAGTCACACCGACTTCATCATTGCGGTGTTGGCCGAGGAATTCGGCATGGTAGGCGTGCTGATACTGATGATGGGATATTTTTTCATTATCAGCCGCGGGCTTTGGATTGCCGCAAAGGCACAGCGCACATTTAGCCGCATTCTGGCCGGCAGTATCATGCTGACTTTTATGGTCTACGTTTTCGTTAACATCGGTATGGTCTCGGGGCTGCTGCCAATTGTAGGGGTACCGCTGCCGATGATCAGCCTTGGCGGCACCTCGCTGATTTCTTTGATGCTCGGTTTTGGCTTGGTGATGGCCATAGCCACTGAGCGCAAACGTGTAACTGTGTGAGTGAACATTATGATGCGTAGATTCTGGCGTTTTGCCATGTGGGGTATGTGCGTATTCGGAGCTGGTCAGTCGGCTGCGGACTACAGTCAGCATCCAGAGGTTCCGGCGTTTGTGGACCGCATGGTGAAAGAACACGGTTTCGAGGCGAAACAGGTGCGCGAACTGCTGGCGCAGGCGGAAAAAAAGCAGGCCATTCTCGATGCGATTGCCCGTCCCGCCGAGAAAACCAAGCCATGGTATGAGTACCGCAAGATTTTTCTCGACAATGACCGCATTCAACAGGGCGTGGCGTTCTGGCAGGAAAACGCCGCCACTTTGAACGAGGCGGCGGAACGTTACGGCGTCGACCCATCGATCATCGTTGCCATTATTGGAGTCGAGACCCGCTACGGCCGTCATATGGGGAACTACCGGGTGATCGATGCATTGGCCACCCTTGGCTTTGATTACCCACCGCGCGCCACTTTTTTCCGCGGTCAGCTTGAGCAGCTGTTCCTGCTGGCGCGGGAGCAGAATCAGGATCCCCTCGTCCTGAAGGGTTCTTACGCCGGCGCTATGGGTTTCGGCCAATTCATTCCCAGTAGTTTTCGCCACTTCGCCCGCGACCACGACGGCGACGGTGTTGCCGATATCTGGAACAACCGTCAGGACGCCATCGCCAGCGTGGCAAATTATTTCAAAGCCCACGGCTGGCAAACCGGTCAGCCCGTTTTTGTTCGCGCCAAGGTGAGTGGCAAGGTGGATGAGGCGCAGGTCAATGCCACAGGGCGACCGCAACATTCCGTTGCTGAATTGAAGAAAAAGGGCATTGAACCCGTGTCGACGACTGAGGCTGACCTGCCCGCTAGTTTGTTGAGTTATGAACAGGAGCAAGGGCCGGAATATTGGCTCGGCTTCAACAATTTTTATGTGATCACCCGCTACAATCGCAGCCAGCTCTACGCCATGGCCGCATGGCAGTTGAGTGAGGCCATCAAAGAGGCGCGCGCCAGCGCCGTCAAGGCCGAGCGTTCTTAATCTGGCATTGATAGCGAAATTGGAGTGGTTGGGCGATGAGATGCCTTAAATGGATACTTGCGATAGCAGTCCTGCTGCCGTTGATTGGTTGTGTGGTCAATCAGCGCCCGAGTTCGACAACGGTGGTCTTGCAGGATGGTGCTCCCGACGACGATGTGGATGTGACCCATCTGCAGGACGCCGTGCCGCGCGACGAATTGGTCCGCACAGCCGGCAATAAATCGCCCTATACGGTTTTGGGCAAAACCTACCATGTGAATTTCAATACCCGTGGATTTGCGGAAACGGGTTATGCCTCTTGGTACGGCAAAAAATTTCATGGCAATAAAACATCCAACGGCGAAGTCTACGATATGTTCGCCATGACGGCGGCACACAAAACGCTCGCCATCCCCAGCTATGTGCGGGTCACCAATCTCGAAAACGGCCGGTCAGCGGTAGTGCGAGTGAATGATCGCGGCCCTTTTCATGATGGACGCGTTATCGACCTGAGTTACGCCGCAGCAAAAAAACTCGGTTATCACAACAAGGGCACGGCGAAAGTGCATATCGAAGTGATCGCGCCGGATATTCCAGCCCCTGCGACGCAAATTGCTACCGCCGGCCCCATGCCGGCAATCGCTACCACGCCACCCGCCGGTGCTGCGACTATGGCACCTGCGACTATGGCACCTGGAGCGGGGCAGACCTCGGCGCCGGGCACCCCCATGACCTATCTGCAATTAGGTGCTTTCAGTAAGCACGAGACCGCGACCGCGCTTGTAAATAAAGCTTCTGCCGCCACCGGCGCTAAGGTTCAGGTAAGGCAAGAGCCGGCGCGCAGCCTTTATAAAGTGGTGATCGGGCCGATCATGGATAACTTTGAGTTGGTAAACCTCCGGCAAAGGTTGGCGGACGCAAAATTGCCCGAGCCGCATCTGGTGGAGTTTTAAGGAACAAGCAAAAATTGCGGGGTCATTGCGTTGCAGTCATGCATCGGATAGAATTCGCGGCCTTTTGGCAGGTCTCTCTGCCATTTTTCAAAACGGCGCAAGCTCTGTGATTGCGGCAAATGGTTGTCCCAATCTGAAATCTCGCAAGAGTGCTTCGCGGCGTCCAATCTTTACTGGAGCATTTGTACATGTACGCAGTAATCGTATCCGGTGGTAAGCAGCACCGCGTTCAGGAAGGCGAAATCCTTCGCCTGGAAAAACTCGAAGTGGCAACGGGTGACACCGTGCAATTCGATCAGGTTCTGCTGGTTGCCAACGGTGATAATGTCACTATCGGCGCCCCCCTGGTTTCCGGTGCTCTTGTCAAAGCGGAAGTGCTCTCCCACGGTCGCGCCGACAAGGTTACCATCATCAAATTCCGTCGTCGTAAACACTCCTTGAAACGTCAGGGCCATCGTCAGTGGTACACCGACGTTAAAATTACTGGCATCTCAGCGTAAGAGGATTCATCAATGGCTCACAAGAAAGCAGGCGGTAGTACCCGCAACGGTCGCGATTCCGAAAGTAAACGCCTCGGCGTCAAAGTGTTCGGTGGTCAGGCCATTAATGCCGGCGGCATCATCGTGCGTCAGCGCGGCACCCAGTTTCATGCTGGTGAAAACGTTGGCATGGGCAAAGATCACACCCTGTTCGCCAAGGCGGAAGGTGCGGTGAAATTTGAAGTGAAGGGCCCCCGCAATCGCCGTTACGTCAGTGTTGTGACCGCCTGATACTCTAGTTTCAGCGGATCGTTCTGAAGCCCTGTCCCTGCTGACGGGGCTTTTTCGTTTTAAGTTACCGTTCAAAGTGGTTCCCATCACAAGGTGGGAACGAGTAAGTAATTATGAAATTCGTAGATGAAGCCACCATTTTTGTGCAGGCAGGCCATGGCGGTGGCGGATGTCTCGCCTTCCGCCGTGAAAAATTCGTTGCCAAGGGTGGCCCCAACGGTGGTGACGGCGGCGACGGCGGCTCTGTTTATTTGGTGGCGGATGAGAGTCTGAACACTTTGGTGGACTATCGCTTTACCCGCAGTTTCCAGGCGCAAAATGGCGAGTCCGGCAAAGGCTCTAACTGCAAAGGGCGCTCTGGTGATGATCTCGTGCTTTCAGTCCCGGTAGGTACGTCGATCATCGACGATGAGACCGGCGTAGTCATCGGCGACCTCACCACCCCTGGTGAGCGTTTGAAGGTGGCGCAGGGCGGCTGGCATGGCCTGGGCAATACCCGCTTCAAATCCAGCGTCAACCGCACGCCGCGTCAGACGACGCCCGGATCACCAGGGGAGGCGCGCTACTTGCGCCTCGAGCTGAAAGTGTTGGCCGACGTCGGCATGCTCGGGCTACCCAATGCCGGCAAATCCACTTTTATTCGCGCGGTCTCTGCGGCCGAGCCCAAGGTTGCCGATTATCCGTTTACCACACTGGTGCCTAGTCTCGGCGTGGTGCGGACCAATCGTCTGCGCAGCTTCGTTATCGCCGACATTCCTGGATTGATCGAAGGTGCGTCCGAGGG
>JBQGED010000021.1:0-16533 GCA_052039425.1 Sphingobacterium griseoflavum
TTCACATCCGCGCCCACTTCTGCGTCACCCACATAGCTGAGGTGGTTGATCTTGCTACCTTCACCCACGACGGCTTTTTTGGTTTCGACGAAATTACCCACCTTGGCGCCTTTGGCAAAACTCGATCCAGGCCGAACGCGCGCAAAGGGACCTATATGACACTCCGGACCAATCACCGCATCATCCACCACACTGTTGGCTTCGATATGCACATCATCCGCAATAACCGCGTCTTTGATTAAGCAGTTCGGTCCAATTCGGACGTTGTTGCCCAAGGTGACTCGGCCTTCGAAAACACAATTAATATCGACTATACAGTCGGAACCGATCAGCAATTCGCCGCGGCAATCAAAACGTGATGGATCCAACAAGGTGAGCCCTTGTTCCATTAATTTTCGCGCTTGATGCTGTTGGTATAGGCGTTCCAACTCTGCCTGCTGCTGCCGATTATTGACGCCTTGTACTTCGTACAGGTGGTGAGTTTCCAGCGAAAGCACGGAAAGGCCAGCCGCTTTCGCCATGGCAATAATATCGGTGAGATAGTACTCGCCCTGAGCATTCTGGTTGTTCAGCTTAGGTAGGTAATCGCGCAGAAATGCGGCGGGGATGGCGATAAATCCGGTATTCACTTCATCGATCACCAATTGCTCCGGCGATGCATCTTTTTGTTCAACTATGGCGCTGATATTTCCTTGTTGATCGCGAAGAACACGGCCGTAACCGGTCGGATCCGGCAAGCGCATAGTAAGAAGACCGAGAGTATCGGAATTGGCAATAGCGGCTAATTTTGCCAGTGTCTTCTGGGTGATCAGCGGTACATCACCGTACAGAATCAACACCACAGAATCATCGGCCAGATGTGGCAGCACCTGCATCACCGCGTGGCCGGTGCCGAGCTGCAGTTCCTGCGGCACTACGTTGATTTCGGCCAGATCCAGACGTGATATCACAACATCCGCGCCATGCCCCAACACCAAATGAATATTTGCCGGCGCCAAACTGCGGGTTGTTTCCAAAACGTGCTGCAAAAACGGTTTACCCGCCAGCGGGTGCATGACCTTCGGCAAGTTCGATTTCATGCGGGTGCCTTTGCCCGCGGCAAGAATGATGGCTTCCAACATGCAAATAACTCGCTCTGGGTGAAAGGGCCGTATTCTAGCCTTTCAATGAGATAAAAGGGGCAGAGTAGGGAGGATCTTTGAAATGAAAAAGGCAGCCGGAGCTGCCTTTTGTTCCATAGTGATAAGGACTTATTTGCCCATTTTTTTGCGGATCGCCTGTAGCGTACGCAATTGCGCAGCAGCTTCTGCCAATTGCACCGCAGCGCGGGAGTAATCCAAATCACCACTGGTGTTGTGCAACACCTGTATAGCCTGCTTTTTGGCTTCTAAAGCTGCGGCTTCATCCATATCGTTGGCACGCAGAGCCGTGTCAGCGAGAACCGTTACCGTGTGCGGTTGTACTTCGAGGAAGCCGCCGGAAACATAATAGATTTCCTCCTCTCCGTTTTGTTTTTTGATCCGCACTGGCCCCGGATTCAGCGCCGTCAGCAGGGGAGCGTGACCGTAACAAATACCCAGATCACCCTCCACTCCAGCCGCTACCAAAAGCTCCACCAAGCCGGAAAAAATCTCCGTTTCCGCACTGACGATGTCGCAATGAATTGTCATTGCCATAACCCTTCCCCGTGATTGACCCGACTCGGGTTGTTACTTCAGTTTCGCAGCTTTTTCGATGGCTTCATCGATGGTGCCAACCATGTAGAACGCCTGCTCTGGCAGGTGATCGTAGTCACCATTCAACAAACCTTTGAAGCCCGCGATGGTGTCTTTCAGAGAAACGTATTTACCAGGCGCACCGGTGAATACTTCCGCCACGTGGAACGGCTGCGACAGGAATCGCTCGATCTTACGTGCGCGGTATACGGTCAACTTGTCTTCTTCTGACAACTCGTCCATACCGAGGATCGCGATAATGTCTTTCAACTCTTTATAGCGCTGCAATACGGACTGAACACCGCGCGCCACTTCGTAGTGCTCTTGACCGATGATCAACGGATCGAGCTGGCGAGACGTGGAGTCGAGCGGGTCGATTGCGGGGTAGATACCTTTAGCCGCGATATCACGGGACAGTACAACGGTAGAGTCCAAGTGCGCAAAGGTGGTCGCTGGAGACGGGTCAGTCAAGTCGTCCGCGGGTACGTATACCGCTTGAATAGAGGTAATAGAACCTGTCTTGGTAGAGGTAATGCGCTCTTGCAGTACACCCATTTCTTCCGCCAGAGTCGGCTGATAACCCACCGCTGAAGGCATACGACCCAAAAGGGCGGATACTTCAGTACCGGCCAGGGTATAACGGTAGATGTTGTCGACGAATAGCAGAACGTCTTTACCTTCATCGCGGAATTTCTCCGCCATGGTTAAGCCGGTCAAAGCCACGCGCAGACGGTTGCCCGGCGGCTCGTTCATCTGGCCATAGACCATCGCCACTTTGGATTTTTTGAAGTCTTCAACGTTAACAACGCCGGCTTCCTGCATCTCGTGATAGAAGTCGTTACCCTCACGAGTACGCTCACCCACACCGGCGAATACGGACAAACCTGAGTGCTCGGTCGCGATGTTATTGATCAATTCCATCATATTGACGGTTTTGCCTACACCAGCACCGCCAAACAGACCGACCTTACCACCCTTGGCGAAAGGACATACCAAGTCGATAACTTTAATGCCGGTTTCCAGCAGTTCATCGGAAGCTGCCAGTTCATCGTAGGCTGGCGCTTTGCGGTGGATGGAAGCGCGCTCTTGCTCGCCGATCGGACCTTTTTCATCGATCGGGTTGCCCAGCACGTCCATAATGCGACCCAGCGTCTCTATGCCGACTGGCACAGATACCGGATTGTTGGTGTTTTCAACCAGCAAACCGCGGCTGATACCTTCAGATGATCCCATGGCAATAGCGCGAACCACACCATCGCCCAGCTGCTGCTGCACTTCCAGGGTCAAATCTTTGCCGGCCACTTTCAATGCATCGTAGACCTTGGGTACGGCATCACGCGGGAATTCCACGTCAATAACCGCGCCGATAATTTGCACGATACGTCCGCTACTCATTGGAGTTTCCTCTAACTTAATTCAAAAAAAGGTTATGGACCGGCATCAAACTGCCGCAGCACCGCCGACGATTTCCGACAACTCTTGCGTAATCGCTGCCTGACGGGCTTTGTTGTAAGCCAATTGCAATTCACCAATCAGGTTGCCGGCGTTATCAGTGGCGTTCTTCATAGCGATCATTCGCGCAGCCTGTTCAGAGGCACCGTTCTCAACGACCGCCTGATAAACCTGGGACTCGATGTAACGCACCAGCAAACCATCAAGCAGTTCGCGAGCGTCGGGCTCGTAGATGTAATCCCATTGGTGCTGCAATTTATTGTCTTCTTCCGGAGGAATCGGCAACAGCTGCAGCGTGTAGGGCTTCTGCGTCATTGTGTTAACGAATTCGTTGCCCACCAAGAACAATTTGTCGATCCGGCCGCTTGCAAAGGCGTCCAGCATCACTTTTATGCTGCCGATCAAGTGATTCAGTGAAGGCTCTTCGCCTATGTCTCTCACTGAAGCAACCACGTTACCGCCAACGCTTTTGAAAAAAGCAATTGCCTTGGCGCCGATCAAACAAAAATCCACCTGCGCACCAATATCGACCCACGCTTTACTGTCGGTAATAACACGTTTGAATGCGTTGATATTCAAGCCACCGCACAAACCGCGATCGGTTGACACCACAATGTAACCAACGCGCTTAACGTCGCGCTCTTGCAGATAGGTGTGTTTGTACTCCGGATTGGCATTAGCGAGATGGCCGACGACCGCCCGAATGCGCTGGGAGTAGGGCTTGCCTTTTTGCATCCGCTCCTGAGCACGACGCATTTTGCTCGCCGCCACCATTTCCATGGCGCTGGTGATCTTTTGCGTGTTCTTAATGCTCCGGATCTGGGTGCGTATCTCTTTTCCGCTTGCCATGCTTCACTCTCTGTCAGATCTTAGCCGCCTTGCGGCGGCGTCAGCATTCATTTACCAGGTTTGCGTCGCTTTGAAGCGGGTCAACGCAGTTTTGATGGTATTTTCGATCTCGCCGTTGTAATCGCCAGTCGCAACGATATCGTTCATGAATTGACCGTGTTCAGTGCGCAAGAATGACAACAGGGAAGCTTCGAAAGAGCCGATTTTTTCGACCGGGATATCTTTCAAATAACCTTCGTTGGCGGCATACAGCAGCACACCCATCTCCGCAATGGAAAGCGGAGCATATTGTTTCTGCTTCATCAACTCCGTTACGCGTTGGCCGTGTTCCAACTGGGCTTTGGTCGCCTCATCCAGATCGGATGCGAACTGTGAGAAGGCCGCCAATTCACGGTACTGCGCCAACGCGGTTCGAATACCACCGGAAAGCTTTTTGATGATTTTGGTCTGCGCCGCACCACCCACTCGCGATACCGAAATACCAGCGTTCATCGCCGGACGAATACCGGAGTTGAACAGGCTGGTTTCAAGGAAGATCTGGCCGTCGGTAATCGAAATCACGTTGGTCGGAACGAACGCGGATACGTCACCGGCTTGGGTTTCAATGATCGGCAGCGCGGTCAATGAACCGGTTTTGCCTTTCACTTCACCTTTGGTGAACTCTTCGACGTATTCGGCGTTAACGCGCGCAGCGCGCTCCAGCAGACGGGAGTGCAGGTAAAAAACGTCTCCGGGATAAGCTTCACGTCCGGGCGGACGGCGCAGCAACAGAGAAATTTGACGATAAGCCCAGGCTTGTTTGGTCAAGTCATCATAAATAATCAGCGCGTCCTGGCCGCGATCACGGAAGTATTCACCCATGGTGCAACCGGCAAACGGAGCGAGGAACTGCATCGCTGCGGGGTCAGATGCGGAAGCGGCAACAATAATAGTGTGATCCAGCGCGCCGTGCTCTTGCAGCTTGCGCACTACTGCAGCGATAGAAGAGGCCTTCTGGCCAACCGCTACATAGATACACTTAATACCGGTGCCTTTCTGATTGATGATCGCGTCAACGGCGATGGCGGTTTTACCGGTCTGGCGGTCACCGATAATCAATTCACGCTGGCCGCGACCGATTGGTACCATTGCGTCAATGGCTTTCAAACCAATTTGCACTGGCTGGTCCACGGACTTACGAGCGATTACACCGGGCGCAATTTTTTCGATCGCGTCGGTCGCTTTGGCATTGATAGGACCTTTTCCGTCGATAGGATTACCGAGGGCATCTACTACACGGCCGAGCAATTCATTACCAACGGGCACTTCCAGAATGCGGCCGGTACATTTGCAGCTCTGGCCTTCGGCGACGGTTTTATAGTCGCCCAATACTACCGCACCGACTGAATCACGCTCCAGGTTGAGCGCAATCCCGTACACATTGCCTTCGAATTCGATCATCTCACCGTACATGGCGTCGGCGAGGCCGTGAATTCGGATAATACCGTCGGTAACAGAGACTACCGTGCCTTCGTTCCGTGACTCGACGGTAACGTTCAGCTTTTCTATGCGTTGTTTGATAATTTCACTGATTTCTGAAGGATTCAGCTGTTGCATGCGCAATTCCTCAAACCTAATTCAATTAGGCGTTCATGGCGTCGGCCAGCTTCGTCAGGCGACCTTTGACCGAACCATCGATTACGGTATCACCGGCACGGATTAACGCACCGCCCAACAAGCTCTGATCGATCGAACTGGACAGTTTTACTCGTCGTCCCAGTTTGTCGGCCAAGGCCCGGCTTAATTTGTCCAAGAGATCGTCATTGATCGGATAGGCGGTGGTGATGGACACGTCCACCGATTTCTCGTGTTCCGCCTTTAATTCCGAAAAGCGGTCGCGAATCTCCGGCAACATAAAAAGCCGCTTGTTATCCGCCAAAGTGGCGATGAAATTAGCGAACTTTGAGCCTTTCACCTCACCGATCAATTCAATGATCAGCGCGCTTTTATCCCCCGCCGTTTTGCTTGGCGAGGCTAAAAAACGCTGGATCTTTTCTTCGGTCACCAGAGCTGCCACGGCAGAGAGCGCGTTTGCCCACTGAGCTAATTGGCCTTCCGCGACAGCGACTTCAAAGGCTGCACGCGCGTAGGGGCGCGCCAGAGTTATAAGTTCCGCCATGTCAGTCCTCTGCTCAAAGTTCTGCTGCGAGCTTGTCGAGCATTTCGTTGTGAACCGACGGGTCTATCGTCCGTCCCAGCACTTTTTCTGCGCCGGTCAGCGCCAGAACCGTTACCTGGGCGCGCAATTGTTCGCGCGCACGGGCAATTTCCCGGTCAACTTCCGCTTGCGCAGATGCCTTGATACGCTGACCTTCATGCACGGCCTGCTCTTTGGCTTCTTCGATAATCTGGTTGGCGCGCTTGTTGGCTTGCTCAACGATCACCGATGCCTGCTCTTTAGCTTCTTTCAGTTGTTGAACAACCTTTTGCTTTGCCAACTCAAGATCTTTATCGGCCCGCTCCGCCATCTCCAGACCTTCTGTAATGCGCTTTTCGCGAGCTTGCATCACAGAGAGCAAGGCGGGCCACACATACTTCATGCAAAACAGCACGAAAAGGATAAAGGCGATCGACTGACCAATAAGGGTTGCGTTTATATTCACACCAACACCTCTTTTGCGTTTGTCGTGGTTAAACCGTGCTGGTGATTAGCCGGTGATGCCTGGTGCGACGACGAAAATGAGGTACATGGCCATACCAACGCCGATCATCGGGATTGCGTCGAGCAAACCGGCAACCAGGAACATCTTGGCTTGCAGAGACGGACCCTGTTCAGGCTGGCGAGCTGTACCTTCCAGTAATTTTCCACCCAGCGCACTGAAGCCCAAGGCGGTTCCCAGTGCACCAAGGCCGATCAAAAGAGCTGCTGCGAAATAAACTAATGCTTGTGCCATTGTTGTCTCCAAATATAGAGGTAGTTGAAAAAGTAGGTTTAAAAAGCCGGAAAATCAGTGCTGCTCGTCGTGGGAATCAAACGCCATCGCGAGATAGACAATAGTCAGCACCATAAATACGAATGCTTGCAATGGAATAACGAGCAGGTGGAAAACGGCCCAGCCCCATTGCAGTACACCAGCAAAGCTGCCGAGTACCAGACCGGCGCCGAACATGATGGCGATCAGGATAAAGATGATCTCTCCAGCGTACATGTTGCCGAAGAGTCGCAGACCGAGGGACACAGGCTTGGCAACCAGAGAAATCACTTCAAGAACGAAATTGAACGGCACCAAAAGGGCGTTGACGTACCACTTTTTGGTGTGAAACGGATGCAGAGTGTATTCCTTAACAAAACCGACCACGCCTTTTTCACGAATACTGAAGGCGATGATCATCAGAAACACTGTGAAAGACATGCCGAGAGTCGCGTTGGGATCCGTGGTAGGAACGGCTTTGAAATACAAATGCTCGTTACCGGAAATAAACGCCGCTGCAAACGGCAGCCAGTCGATCGGTAGAAACTTCATGGCGTTCATGAGGAACACCCAGCAGAACACCGTAAGAGCCAGAGGCGCGATAAAGCGACTGCGATGGTGGAAAACGTCGTTGACGATTTTATTCACAAACTCGACCACAAGCTCGACAAAGCTTTGCAAACCCTTGGGTGCGGACACCGTTGCGCGGCGGGCGGCTATGGCAAAGACTGCACAGAACAATAGTCCCAACACCGCGCTCCAACCCAATGTATCCACATGGAAAGCCCAAAATCCCATGTCCGCTGCTTCCTGAGAGCTGTGCGCCATGGTCCAGCTTGCGTTTTGCAAAGTGCTGCCATCGTAACGGACATAACCTGCTGGCAATTTGCCAAAGGTCATGTTTTGCAGGTGGTGCTGTATATAGTCGATCGAAGTTAAGGCTTCACTTGCCATGAGCAGACTATTCTCGCTTCAGATTACGGAGTCGATTTTTGTTCGGCTTCGACCGAGCTGCGACACAGCTTGGCGGCCGCTATCGCGTGTATCAGCATCAACACGCAATAGGTGATAAAAAAGCTTGGGGTATGCAAGGCTTCAAGCATACGAAAAGCCACTGCAAATCCGGCTGCGGCCAAAATCATTTTACCGGTGTGCCCCCGCATAAAAGCAGAGAGAAATCGGTACGGCTCGCGGGATCCGACAGTGGAAAGCGTTGCAAGGGTGAAATAGGCGCTTGGAATGACATGTACCATTCCGCCCGAAAGAACGGATAAGACCCATATCGGTTCGACAAGCCAAATGACAAGCACAAAAAAAACCAGCGCCGTTAGTTCAACGGCGAGTATTTGCATTGCTGGCTTGATAGGCCTTCTCATTCGGGAATGCACATTCCGCCAATTCGCGCACAATAAGCATCCGCGCGAACCGATAAACCGGATCAACGGAACTGTTCTAATGAAACGCCTGCTTGATCTGCCGAAAGACTTACATCATCGATTCGGCGACTACCTTTGTTACACCCGCTTCGCCCGCTGTATATTTTTTGTACCCCCGGTGGGGCAGGGCGATGCGGATTATAGGTTCAAACCCCCTCGGGTTCAACAATGGATTGAATACATCCGCTAAGGTGTTTTCCCTGCCGAGATTGATCAAAATTTATACTGTATTTTAATACGACACTTTCGTATGAGTTTTTCTTACGGCACCTACAACTTAAATCCACATCACAATTTCTGAGAAAGGCGTCAAATAACGTTGATTTAGACGACAACGAACCTTCGTTTTTTGAATCTCTACCGTTTTTCACTTATAGGCGCCTTTTATACTCATTCCAACCCTTGTCAAAAAGGCACCCGGCAAAAGCAATATTAATAAGAATAAAAGGATGGAATCTGTCTAGCCTTGAAATGTGGGGTGTTTGCGCTTACGAGTCGTCGCAAGACATTGCAAACCGAAATAACCAGGGCACTTGGTAATAATTCAACATTAAGTCGTAGCATACTGACGACATCTATACTGATGTTGGGATTTTTACCAATTTGTACGCTCATACTTAAGCATTACTTTGTAATAAGTCATGTTTAAGCATCAACTTACTTATAGATGTAATAAAAGAAGATTCAAGGGTATTAAAAAAATGAAACAATATAAAACTGCAATGAAAGCGCTGGGCGCTGCTGTCGTTGCTGTGATGGTAACCGCTTGTGGCAGCGGCGGAACATCCAAATCCAGCAATAATCAGAATTCGCCTCCGCCTAAAAATAACCCTGTTCCGACTGATCTGACGCCGGTTGTACTTACGCACGACAATTTCTCTGGAGTGGCCAGTCAAGCACTGAAATCGCTCTTGTTAAACGACGCGGGCAGCAATGCGTTAAATAAAACCGTCACCATTACCGCGGACCACAATCTTGATCTGGTTAATCAAGTTTCGGGTTTGATTCTCACATTTGCGCCTTATCCGTGCAGCAACGGCGGCGATGCTTCTCTTAAGGCGGTCATCAACAACAGCAATGGCGATATTCAACTGGATCTGAATCGTCCTCTCCATATGTCCTTTGACGCTGAATTCCGCAACTGCGATCAAGCGGGTAATGTTTTGGATGGAGACGTCGCACTGGTTTTAAATGCCAACGTGACCCAACTGCTCAACGCCACGCAATACAATTTCGACTCGCGCCTGGACGTTAGCTCTTTAGGTGTTAATCAGTTGAATCTGCCCTCTTTTATTTTTGATGGTAGCTTCGAATACAATTTCAGTAGTGAGGACGGTACTACCGTCAACATGGAGTTGGTTTCCAACAACATCATCTATTTCGCCGATGAAAATTATCAAATGTTGGATTTCAGTCTGAATAAAACCGTTAATAACAGCACTCAGGAATACCGTTATTTCATTACGAGTGAGTTCACTGACTCGTCCAACCCATCTGCATTTGTGGCGTACCAGACCATCGAACCACTGATGGGCAAGGGTTTTACTCTGCCTAACGCCGGACAACTCGCAGTACAAGGGGCGAATGGCACGGTCTATATTCATGCACTCGAACAGGAAAATCTGTTGCTAAAACTCGATCTGAACAATGACGGTTCTATCGATGAGGAACGGCTGACAACCTGGGAAGATTTGGTATTGAGTTCGTTTAACGTACAACGGTGATCCTTACTGAGAATTTTTTCTCCAAGGTCCGCTTCGCGGGCCTTTTTTGTTTATTACGGGTGAAAAAGTTGATGATAAGCACGCGATTTACAACCTATTTCTCCGCATTCATGCTGAGCGTCGGTTTTCCGTACGCCGGGAGCGCGACCGAGCGCAACTACACCAGCCACATGGCCCTGATAGGCGAATACCAAGATCTTCATTTTGTGGAATTAATGGAAAACGGAGATTCCCTTAATGAAGAAAAAGGCACACTTTGGTTTAAGGGAGGCGGCTTTCATTGGCAATTTTCCAACGGATTGTTCACGGAGGCCATCTTTAAGCAGGCTGAAGAAAGCTTGGTTTACCGCGGTTATACCAACCTGGGTCAATTCGTTACTACTGGAACGGAATACTATATTTCCGACCTATCAGTCCTGTTGGGCCGCGACTTTGGCCCCACAGGTGCGTTTATCGGCGTCAATCGTAACTATCGCGAAAGAAATGTGCTCGGCAGCGGTGGGGCCAAAGGTATCTACGAAGAATTGGATGTGCTCAACGGTGTTTTCGGTATGCGCGCCGCGCTGTTCCGACATAACCCTCTGCATTTGCGCCTGGAGGCGCGCATTGCCACAGCGCTCGATTCCAGCCTTTACTACAACGTCAGCGATCTGGATCCGGTCAATGTCGAACCCGGCAAACAAATGACCTATAGAGTTTCTGCAGAGCTGTTTTACAACCCGGTTTCTCGGCTGGTATTGAGCCTGATCCCTGCTTACGAATATTCGAAAATTGAAGAAAGCAAACAATACGAAGTGTTTCAAAACGGCAGGCCGACAGGTCTGAATTCACAGCTGCCGGCAACGGAGTGGGAGAGTTATTCCCTGACGGGGAAGGTAAGTTGGTATTTTTAGGAGCTCTGATATTTCAGGTGATTCAGAATACCGTCGAGTTCATCCAGACTGCTGTATTTCAATACCAGACGACCGGCGCCTTTGGCGCCGTGCTGCACCAGCACGGGCACGCCTATATGCTCGGATAAACCTTCCTGCAGTTTTTCGATATCGGCACTGACCCGGCCGTTGGATTTCTGCTCCTTCTGTTTTTCTTCCTGCGCGTTGCGTACCAGAGCTTCAGCCTGGCGCACGGACAATCCTTTGGCAACGATCTGGCGACCGAGCAAGCGTTGCTGGTCTTCTGAAAGGCTCAACAGACAGCGGGCGTGGCCCATCTCCAGGTCGCCACGCTCCAGCATGGTCCGCACTTCGGGGCAGAGGTTGAGCAGGCGCAGTATGTTGGAAACCGCCGTGCGGGATTTTCCCACTGCATCCGCCACTTCCTGATGGGTGAGACTGAACTCATCCTGCAGACGTTTGAGCGCCACCGCCTCTTCAACAACGTTTAGATCTTCCCTCTGAATGTTTTCAATCAGCGCCATGGCCACGGCGGCTTCATCCGGAACATCACGGATGATCGCGGGAATTTTGTCGAGACCGGCCAGCTGACAGGCGCGCCAGCGCCGCTCTCCGGCGATGATTTCATAACGGTTGACACCGATTGGCCGGATCACCACCGGCTGCATGACTCCCTGGGCTTTGATCGATTCCGCCAGTTCCTGCAGTGCCTCCTCGTGCATATCGCGGCGTGGCTGGTATTTGCCGCGCTGCAGATACTCCACCGGTACGTCGATCAGCTGGCCATCCCGCGGTCCGGCATTGACCACCGGCATAGTGGCACTGCTGCTCGCCGATGGGTCGTCAGCATTAGTAGGGGCTGCGCGATTGGCGCCGCCGAGCAGGGCGTCCAATCCGCGGCCGAGACCTTTGCGTTTCGATGATTTATTCATGGACAACTCAATCCGTTACGGAGCTTGGAGAAACGCGTCCTCGGCAAGCTCGGGGTGGTCGTGATGTTCATTGCGCCGCAGGATTTCACCCGCCAAAGCAAGATAGGACAGGGCACCTTTTGACTGGCGATCGTAGTTGAGCACTGGCTTGCCGAAACTCGGCGCCTCCGCCAGACGAATATTGCGCGGGATGCAGGTGCGGTAGACGCGGTCGCCAAAATAGTCCGTGAGCTGGTTGGACACATCGCCAGTCAAGCTCATACGGGGGTCGTACATGGTGCGCAAAATGCCCTCGATTTTCAAATTGGGATTGAGCGCTTCCTTGATGGTGTTGATCGTGCCCATCAACGCGGTAAGGCCTTCTAATGCGTAATATTCACATTGCATAGGAATGATTACGCCTTCGCAGGCAGTCAATGCGTTGACCGTCAACATGTTCAGCGAGGGGGGACAATCGATCAGGATGTAATCGAACTGTTCGGCGACCTTGGCCAAGGCATGTTGCAGTCGCCGCTCTTTGCCTGGTACATCCAATAACTGCACTTCGGCGGCGGTAAGATCGCCATTGGCGGGCAACACGTAATAACCGGACTCCTCCGCAAATACCACCGCCTCTGGAATAGGGATCTCGTCAACCAGCACATCATAGACCGTGGAAAGCTGGCTGTTTTTGTCGACACCGCTGCCCATAGTGGCATTGCCCTGTGGGTCCATATCCACCATCAGCACACGCTTTTTGGTCGCGGCCAGAGAAGCGGCAAGATTCACTGAAGTTGTGGTTTTGCCGACGCCGCCTTTCTGGTTGGTAATCGCGTAAATTTTCGCCACAGATTCACTCTCGTTAAGGCTGACCGCCGTTGGGTTCTGCGGTGACCGGCTTGATCACCAAGAGGCAGCGCTGAGCCTCGACGCCCGGAACCTGCAGGCTGTGGCAGTGTTCCAGTGTGTAATGCGCCGCGATTTCTTTGAGTTCTTCCTGAGGGATTTGCCCTTTCATAGCCCAGAAGCGCCCGTTTTCATTGAGCAAGTGGGCGCAACTTTCCACCATATCCGGCAATGACGCAAAAGCGCGGCTGATCACCCCATCAAACCCTTGTTCAGGCCGGAACTGCTCGACCCGGCGATTTTCGATGGTGACGTTATTCAGTCCTAATTCCTGCTTGATCTGAAACAGAAACCGGGCTTTTTTGCCAGCGCTGTCGAGCAAAGTAAAACGCTTTTGCGGAAACCGTATCGCCAATGGAATGCCCGGCAGGCCGCCACCCGTGCCCACGTCAATAAAACTCTCACCCTGCAATACCGGCGCGATGCTGAGGCTGTCGAGCAGGTGCAGTTTGACCATGGCCTCCGTTTCACGAATGGCGGACAAGTTGAACGCGTGATTCCATTTTTCGAACAGGGCCAGATACGCCAACAACTGGTCGATCTGCTGTAATTTCAGATCCAGACCCAATTGTTGCGCTCCGGAAACCAGGAGCTGGCGTTCTTCCCACAGCACTACTGGTTAACCACAGTTTTTTTCTGCAGCAAGCCGCGTTTTTTTAACGTGATCAGCAACAGAGACACCGCCGCAGGCGTCACTCCGGGAATACGCGACGCGCGGGCCAATGTGTCCGGTCGCGCGGTGGCGAGCTTTTGTTTGACCTCGTTGGAAAGGCCATCCACCACGGAATAATCAAAATCCGGCGGAATCAGGGTTTGTTCGTTGGCTTTTAGGCGTTCGATCTCCTCCTGTTGACGATCGATGTAGCCGGCGTATTTGGCCACGATCTCCACCTGCTCCGCGATTTCGGTGTCGTCCACACCCTGACCTTTGAGCTGACCGAGATCCGCATAAGTCAATTCCGGGCGTTTCAACAGCTCGAACAGGTTGTATTCGCGAGTGAGGGGTGTGGTGAGTTTCGGCGCAAGTTGCTCCGCTTCTGCACTGCCGGCTTGGATCCAGGTGGCGCGCAAGCGCTGTTCTTCGCGCTCCAGGCCTTCGCGTTTTTCACAGAAACGGCGCCAGCGCACCTCGTCCACCAAGCCGAGTTCGCGACCTTTTTCGGTCAGGCGCATATCGGCGTTGTCTTCACGCAGCAACAAGCGGTATTCGGCGCGACTGGTGAACATACGATAGGGCTCGCGAGTGCCCAAGGTAATCAGGTCATCCGCCAAAACGCCGATATAAGCCTGATCCCGAGTGGGGCACCAAGCGCCTTTTTCCTGAGCTTTGAGCGCGGCATTCAAACCTGCCAGCAGCCCCTGGGCACCGGCCTCTTCGTAACCAGTGGTGCCGTTGATTTGGCCGGCGAAAAACAAGCCGTTGATAACCTTGGTTTCGAAGCTGTACTGCAAATCCTGGGGATCGAAAAAATCGTATTCAATGGCATATCCGGGGCGCAGGATATGAGCGTTTTCGAAGCCTTTGATGGAGTGCACCAGGTCGAGCTGAACGTCGAACGGCAAACTAGTGGAAATGCCGTTGGGGTAGAGCTCATGGGTGGTAAGCCCCTCGGGCTCAATAAACACCTGGTGCCCGGTTTTATCGGCAAAACGGTGAACTTTGTCTTCAATGGAAGGGCAATAGCGCGGACCAATGCCTTCAATCACCCCAGAATACATGGGCGAGCGATCCAGGCCGCCGCGAATGATCTCGTGGGTGCGCTCATTGGTGTGGGTAACCCAGCAGCACACTTGGCGCGGATGGTCTTCCACTTTGCCAAGAAAACTCATCACCGGCATGGGCGTATCGCCCCATTGCTCTTCGAGTCCGCTGAAATCCACGGTGCGCGCGTCGATGCGCGGCGGCGTTCCGGTTTTGAGGCGGCCCACCCGCAAAGGCAGTTCACGCAAACGCTGTGACAGGGCTATGGACGGCGGATCACCGGCACGGCCGCCGGAGTGATTCTGCAAACCTATATGAATTTTGCCGCCGAGAAAGGTACCGGCGGTCAGCACCACCGCTTTCGCCATAAAGCGCACACCCATTTGGGTAACGACACCTTTGACGGTTTCGCCTTCGACGATCAGGTCGTCAGCGGCTTGCTGAAAGATGGTGAGGTTGGGCTGGTTTTCCAGAACTTGCCGGATCGCCGCTTTGTAGAGAATCCGGTCGCCCTGCGCCCGGGTGGCGCGCACCGCGGGACCTTTGCGGTTGTTCAAGATGCGGAACTGGATTCCGGCTTTGTCCGTGGCCATCGCCATGGCGCCGCCCAAAGCGTCGATTTCCCGGACCAAATGGCTCTTGCCTATGCCGCCGATGGCGGGGTTACAGCTCATTTGCCCCAGCGTTTCGATGTTGTGCGTCAACAGCAGGGTGGCACAGCCCATACGCGCAGCCGCGAGGCACGCCTCTGTACCTGCGTGCCCGCCGCCGATGACGATTACATCGAAGGTTTTGGGGTAAATCATGGGGTGTTCACCGCGGAAAAGTGGCCATCTTAATCGAAGGAGGGCGGCGATTATAGAGAATTTTATAGCGTCGATCAAAAAACGAACTCTCAAAAAAGAGTTTGTTTTCAAGGAAAAGATATTAAGAAGTAAGAAAGAAAATGAAATGAATGTTGAAGAGAAGGTTTGAATCTGTAGTGACTGTTATGTCCTAAGTCCCCTGTGGGTAAGCGATTTTATCCTTTTTAAATCAATCATTTGCCGGAAGTGTAACTCTTGAATAGAGCGCCTATAGATGGGCTTGAAGCCCGTGCATGAACTGTGGGCCGAAATGGCGGTTTTACACCTGAGTAAAATTTAAGCAGAATTTTTGTGGATGAAATGCCTTTCTGTACGCAGACGTTCCTCAGTTTTTTCCCGATTTATCCACAGGTTGTGAGTAAGTATGTGGGGGGGTTGTGTTTAAGATGAGTGTAAATCAGCCGTCAAGGCCGATCCTGTGTATAGGACTGTGGGCAGTGTGGGTAACTTTTGTGAGTGGCGCCGCAAAATGCATTTATCGGCGCAGAGAGAGAAATTATTTCCCGATGCAAAAACCGGAGAAGATACGACCCAAAAGATCGTCGGAGGAGAAGTTGCCGGTGATGTCGTTGAGACAATCCTGAGCGCGGCGCAGATCTTCTGCGAGGAGTTCGCCGGCGGCATGTGCGTTCAGTTGCGTTTGGCCGGCAAGAAGATAGTGGCGGGCTTTTTCCAAAGCATCCAGGTGGCGACGGCGGGCGCTGAAACCGCCCTCCAATGTCGTGGAGAGAGCTAAGGAGCTTTTCAGATGATCTTTGAGGCCTTGCAAGCCTTCGCCGGTTTTGGCGGAGATCAGCAGGATAGGCAGATCGTTGCGGGCGAAACCAAAGTCGCCGCTGATTTGATCGCGCTTATTGAAGACTAGGGTCAGCTTGCTGCGATAAGGCTCCTGAAAGAACTGCGGCCAATATTGTTCCACCGCCATCTGCTCAGGATCGGTGATATCCACCATCAGGAGTATGTAGTCGGCCTTATCGATTTCATTCCAGGCGCGGCGGATACCAATTTGTTCGACCGGATCATCGCTGTCGCGCAAGCCGGCGGTATCAAATAAATGAAGGGGGATACCGTCGATATGGATGTGTTCTCTCAAGACATCGCGGGTAGTGCCGGCGATCGGTGTGACTA
>JBQGED010000022.1:0-2933 GCA_052039425.1 Sphingobacterium griseoflavum
CAGGAGCGCACGGTCCAACACATCCGGACGGTTAGTGGCGGCGATTACGATAATGCCTTCATTACCTTCAAAGCCGTCCATTTCCACCAGCAATTGGTTCAACGTCTGCTCGCGCTCGTCATTGCCGCCGCCGTGGCCGCCGCCGCGGTGACGACCGACTGCATCGATCTCATCTATGAAGATGATACAGGGCGCTTGTTTCTTGGCTTGATCGAACATGTCGCGCACGCGGGACGCACCCACGCCGACGAACATTTCGACGAAATCAGAACCGGAAATAGAGAAGAACGGTACTTTGGCTTCGCCAGCGATAGCTTTCGCCAACAGCGTTTTACCGGTTCCCGGAGGACCAGACATCAGCACACCACGGGGAATGCGGCCACCCAGGCGCTGAAATCGGCCGGGGTCGCGCAGGTATTCAACCAACTCCTGCACCTCTTCTTTGGCCTCATCCACACCTGCCACATCAGCGAAAGTGGTTTTGACCTGATCTTCACCCAACAAACGGGCACGGCTCTTGGCGAAGCTCATCGGGCCACCGCGGCCGCCAGCGCCACCTTGCATCTGGCGCATAAAGAAAATGAAGACAGCAATAAACAGCAAGATTGGGAAGCTCGCCACCAGCAATTGTTCCCAGAGGCTGGGCGAGCGGGGTTCGGCTCCTTTGATCGCGACGTTGTGAGCGAGCAGGTCATCCACCAGCTTCATATCCCACAACTGCGGGCGCACCACTACGAAGGGAGTGTTGTCGATGCGGACGCCGCGGATATGAGTGTCGTCAATCACGACTTCTCGCACCTGGTTTTCCTGCACTGCATAAACGAACTGGGAATAGGTCAGTTCGCCTTTGGGCTCATGGTCTTTAAAGTTTTCGAAGACGGTAAAAAGCACCGCTGCAATCACCAGCCAGAGTACGAGATTTTTTGCCATGTCGTTCAATTGAGGCTCTCCTCGGATACCACAAAATGCTCCACTTTGTGAGCGTGTCGTCTGCAGTATAGACAGCACATACCGCTAATCTGCAGAAATCTGCCCGTCAAAAACTGTGCGTTTTAGTACGCAACACGACCAGTTCGGGCATTTGGCGTGTTAATTATTACTGCCGGAATCCTTTGCCGACCACGTAGACCTCGCGGGATCTGGAGCGGGAGGCGTCTGGCTTACGGGTTGATACCTTGTCGAACATCTGTTTGCATTCTTTCATCCACGCATCGAAACCCTCGCCGTGAAACACCTTGCAAACGAAACTGCCACCGGGCCGCAACACCTGTCGGGCCATGTCGAGAGCCAATTCCACCAAGTGCATGGCTTTGGGCTGATCGACACCGGGGATACCGCTCATATTGGGGGCCATGTCGGAAATTACAACGTCGACAGGGCGGCCATCCAAAGCGGCCAGCAATTGATCAAAGACGGCTGTTTCAGTGAAGTCCCCTTGGATAAAGGTCACGCCTTCCAAACTGTCCATAGGAAGAATGTCGGAAGCCAACACCATCCCCTTATCGCCGACGATCCGAGCCGCCACTTGTGACCAGCCCCCCGGAGCCGAGCCGAGATCCACAACTACCATACCCGGTTTGAGCAGCTTGTCCTTTTGCTGGATTTCCAGAAGTTTATAGCTGGCGCGCGACCGGTAACCGTCCTTTTGGGACTCTTTGACATAGTGGTCGTTGAAATGTTCTTGCAGCCAGCGACTGCTGCTTTTTGATCGCGCCATAAAAACCTTGAGCCCGCATAAGGGGGAGTCGATACAATACGCCCGCGTCAGCGTGACACCTGTGAGTGTGCTATTGAGCAGGCCGGGTATTATTGCATTTGCGCGCTAAAAGTGAAGTTGAATCCCCCTATTCGCGGGCATAGTCCGCAACTATTGAGAAAGGCAGGTTTATGAGTTTGTCCCCCGAAACGAAAAAGCGCTACCGCACCATCGGCCACGGCCTCAAGCCGGTGGTCACTGTCGCCGGTAAAGGGCTGAGTGAAGGCGTGTTAGCGGAGCTCGGCAGAGCCCTGGACGATCACGAGCTGATCAAAGTCAAACTGGCCATGGAAGACCGTGAAGAGCGCAAACAGGCCATTGCAGATTTGTGCAGCCAGACTGGTGCGGAGCTGGTGCAGACCATCGGCAAAATTGTGTTGATCTTCCGCGAAGCGCGCAAACCGAAGCTGGCTACTTCGAATATCCGCTGAGCGGCACAGACTTTTAGAGCCAATTGATAACAATTATTATTTGTATTATTGTGCGTTTCGATTTGACTGGCACCCCACGTGCGCAGATTCCACCGCAAAGAGGTCTTTCGTGAAATTTTTCCCTTCGTCTCTTGCTCTGGCCGCGTGTTGCGCGGTCGGCTCAGCCATGGCCAATAACGCACCGGTCAATGCCACCGAGGTCACCCGGACCTATACCCAGATCGCCCACGCCACCTTTGAAGATGCATTGTTGCAAGCCAAGCTACTGGAAAAGCACGTACAGCAGCTCTTGGAGCAACCCTCTGCGGATACTCTGAAAAAAGCCCGTGACGCCTGGGTAGCAGCGCGAACTCCCTATACCCAAAGCGAGGTATTCCGCTTTGGCAATCCGCCGGTGGATGAATGGGAAGGCCAAGTCAATGCGTGGCCGCTGGACGAAGGCATGATCGACTATGTGGGCAAGGGCTATAACCACGAGATGGGCAATATTGCCGCCACTGCCAATATTGTCGCCAATAAAGAACTGAAGATCGGCACCACCACCCTGCAGCTCGATCCCATCACCCCTGCCCTGCTCGCCACTCTAAATGAGCTGGGTGGCTCGGAAGTGAATGTCGCCACCGGCTATCACGCCATCGAGTTTCTTCTTTGGGGTCAGGACCTGAACGGCACCAAACCCGGTGCTGGCGACCGCCCCCATACGGATTTCGCCACCGGCAATGCCTGCACCAACGGCAATTGCGAGC
>JBQGED010000023.1:0-17173 GCA_052039425.1 Sphingobacterium griseoflavum
TAACTTTGATACCTTGGAAATCGCCGGCCTCACCATCGTCAGTGACGACAACCAAGTCTCCAAGCTGAAAACCATCACTGCGAATCTCGCCAAAATTCCTTCTGGCACACGCTCGCTGAAGCGCCTCAAGCAGACCTTCGAAGATTTCGCACCCGATCTTGTGATAACCGACTTTGAACCTATTACCGCTTATTTGGCAGCGCATTTTAGTTTACCGCTGATCACTGTCGACAATCAGCACCGTATGCGTTACATGCAGTACAACATGCCGCCCGCGCTGCGGCAGGACGCCGTAATCACTGAGACCATCATCCGCGCTATGGTGCCCACGCCTTGGGTTTCTCTTATCACTACCTTTCACTTCAACCCGCTAAAAAACGAGCGGAGTTTTTTATTTCCGCCGATTTTGCGCCAGTCGGTGCTCGATCTAAAAGCAAGCGAAACAAACAAGATCCTGGTTTATGCCACCTCAGGTTTTGATTCCCTATTGGAAGTGCTGCGCAATTTCAACCGCGAGACATTTTGTGTTTACGGTTATGATCGCGAGCAAATTGACGGCAATCTTCATTTTCGCCCCTTCAGCAAAGATGGATTTTTGCAGGATCTGGCGCAATGCAAAGCCGTGGTTGCCACAGCAGGTTTTACTTTGATCAGCGAGTCACTTCACATGAGCAAACCCTATCTCGCTTTTCCCATGCAAGGTCAATTCGAGCAGAACCTTAACGCGTTTATGCTGGAACAGCAGGGTTACGGCGCTCAATGCCATACGCCCGATCGCAAAAGCATCGCCGCTTTTCTTTACGAATTGCCGCAATACAAAAAAATGCTGGAGAAATACCCGCGCGAAGGCAACGGTGCAATTACACAAAAGCTCGATGAACTTCTGTTGGATAATTTGCGCCTGCTGAAAACTTTCGCGCGCTGACAATCAAATTGATTTAGCCAGCGCGGTGCTCACAAAGGCTTTTTATCGCCTAGCAGGCGATCGCGGGTTTCCTGTTTTTTGCGCTCGCTCTTGCGCAACAGCACGTAAGTGGCACCGGCTCCACCATGAGGCTTCTGCGCCGAGTGGAAAGCCAGCACCTCGTCAATCTGCGGAAGCCAAAATGCCACGCAACTTTTCAGCAGCGCCGGTTGTTCACGCAGCTCACCTTTGCCGTGGGTGATCAAAGCCGTGCGCACATCATTCTGCACGCAATCCTTAATGAACTGGTACACCTCGCGCCGCGCTCGATCCACCGTCATTTTGTGCAGATCCAAACGGGCATCCAGCGGGTATTTTCCCAAGCGCAGATTGCGATATACACCGTGCTGAACGCCGGTGCGGCGAAAACTCAGCTCCGCCTGAGGCTCCACCATTTCCACCGGCTCGCCGGCGAGCGGATCAGCAGTCTGTTCAACCTGACTTTGCGCCCTATCACGCCGGTGCGCCAGGGTTTTGCTATCGTCATGGCGCTTGTCGATCACCACGCGCTTTTCGATTTTGATCGGGGTGACATCATCACCTAAGAGAGCGCGGAAACGATCTTCATCTGACATAAGCGATCTCCGAAAAATGCCAGCAATCCAAGCGCTGGATCAACTGACAATTCTGTAACAGGGCACATATTCCTGAGTTGGAATTTTCATGCGCTTTTGCGCCACAAAGGAGCGTAATAATTCATCAAGCGGCCCTATGACATCTTTTTCACCGCTGATTTCATAAGGGCCTTTTTCCGCGACGGCTCGTATACCATGCTCTTTCACGTTGCCATCGACAATACCGGAAAACGCCTTGCGCAAATTGGCGGCCAATTCATGCGGCGCCTGCTCACGATGCAATTGCAACTGGCGCATATTGTCGTGCGTAGGGCGGAAAGGTCGCTGAAAATCATCGGCGACCTCAAGCACCCAGTTAAAATAATAAGCATCCTGAGATTGCCGGCGGAACGCTTGTACATCCGCCATTTTTTCCTTCATATAAATCGCCACCGCCGCAGGATCGTCGACGATAATCTTGTACAGCGACTGTGCTCGCGGCCCTACGGTAGCACCGATAAATTCGTGGATCTGCTTGAAATAAGCCTCTGCCGTTTTTGGCCCGGTAAATACCAGCGGAAACGGCATATTTGCATTTTCCGGGTTCAATAAAATGCCAAGAATATAAAGAATCTCCTCCGCTGTTCCCGCACCGCCGGGAAACACCACTATACCGTGGCCGGTGCGAACAAAAGCCTCCAGGCGTTTTTCAATATCGGGCATGATGACCAATTGATTGACGATGGGATTCGGCGATTCCGCCGCAATAATGCCCGGCTCCGTAATTCCCAGATAACGCCCCTGACGGCGCTGTTTGGCGTGAGCGATGGTAGCCCCCTTCATGGGGCCCTTCATAGCGCCGGGACCGCAACCCGTGCAAATATCAAGGCCGCGCAGACCGAGCTCATAGCCTACTTTTTTCGTGTATTGATATTCGATCTCGCCGATGCTGTGGCCGCCCCAGCAAACAATAAGATTGGTGTCGTTGTTATGTTTGAGCACGCCGGCATTGCGCACTATATGAAATACGCCATTGGTGATGCCGAGGGAGGTGTTGAAATCAATATCACGATTCTCTTTGAGCTCATTGTCGATATACACCAGATCGCGCAGCACCGCAAAAAGATGCTCTTTAATCCCCTTGATCATTTCGCCATCGACAAATGCGCTTGCCGGAGCATTGTGAATTTCCAATTTAATACCGCGCTCCTGGGCGATGACATTGATGGAAAAGTCACTGTATGTTTCCAGAATTTCACTGGTGTTATCGGTTTTTTCCCCGGTATTAAGCACCGCCAGAGCGCAGCGGCGAAAGTTATCGTACAGCTTGGTGTCATTGACTTTGGCGAGGCGGGAAACTTCTAACTGGGAGAGGACGTTCAGACTGTGTTCGGGAGTGATTCTGGCCAACTTTACTTTTTCCACGAGATTTCCTTAGCAGCGAACAGAGCTGCGGTTATGCAGGCAGGGCTTTCTAACAGTTTAGATGAGTTCGGATCCTTATAAGGCGATAACATACCAGAGCCACCAATAAAAAACGCGAGCCTGGGCTCGCGTTTTTCGCCGGACACACAATTTGCTTAGTGAACGTGGCCGTGGTCAATCTCTTCGGGAGTGGCTTGGCGCACGCCTTCAACAGTAACGTCGAAGTTCAATACTTTACCAGCCAGGGCATGATTGGCGTCGATGGTGATGCCGTCATCACCGACATCCTTCACCACTACAACTTGAACCTGCCCTTGCGGACCGCGGGCGTGAAATTCCATGCCCACTTCAATTTGATCAACACCAGAAAACGCTTCGCGTGGCAGCGTCTGGATCAGGTCCACGTCAATTTCACCGTAACCATCAGCCGGTTGAACCTTAACGTTTTTTTGCGTGCCCACATCCAAGCCGACCAATTCACGCTCGAGACCCGGAATAATATTGCCAGCGCCATGCAGGTAATTCAGCGGCTGGCTTTCGCGAGAAGAGTCGATTACGTTGTCGTCGTCATCGGTCAGGGTGTAGTGGATGGAAACCACACAATCTTTTGCTACTTTCATCATCGTCTCCTACCCAAACCCTGTACGGCCCGGGAAATGGTCAATAGAACCGGCACCCTACTGAATCAGCCCCGGCTTGTAAAGCTGGCCTTAGGCTGCTAAACCGGCTGGCGTCCATTGACGAGATTGTCCACTACGGATGGGTCCGCCAGTGTCGAGGTGTCGCCGAGGGAGTCGATTTCGCCAGCGGCAATTTTGCGCAAAATGCGCCGCATGATTTTTCCTGAACGAGTTTTTGGCAAGCCCGGTGACCACTGAATAACATCGGGTTTAGCGATTGGGCCAATTTCTTCAGCGCACAACGCCACTAGTTCTTTGCGCAACTCATCACTCGGCTGCACGTCGTGCATCAGCGTCACATAGGCATAGATTCCCTGGCCCTTGATGTCGTGGGGATAACCGACCACCGCCGCTTCCGCCACAGCCGGATGCAATACCAGCGCACTCTCCACTTCAGCGGTACCCATGCGATGACCACTGACGTTCAATACATCATCCACCCGGCCGGTAATCCAGTAATAACCATCTTCGTCGCGACGTGCGCCGTCGCCGGTGAAGTAGTAACCCGGATAAGTGGAGAAGTAGGTCTGCACCATACGTTCGTGATCACCATAGACGGTGCGAAGCTGACTCGGCCAGGAGGACCTGATTGCAAGATTCCCTTCGCCCGCGCCAATGATTTCTTTGCCATCGTTATCGAGCAGAACCGGTTCAACGCCAAAAAATGGCAAAGTCGCGGAACCGGGTTTCAGGTCTGTTGCACCCGGTAAAGGTGTGATCATGTGAGCACCGGTTTCGGTCTGCCACCAAGTGTCTACGATGGGGCAACGGCCCTCACCCACCACACGGTGGAACCATTCCCAGGCTTCCGGGTTGATAGGTTCACCCACGCTCCCCAGCAGACGCAATGAACTGCGCACGCTGTTCTGCACAAATTCATCACCCTGCCCCATAAGCGCTCGGATCGCCGTAGGGGCGGTATAGAAAATATTGACCTGATGTTTGTCGATCACCTGCCAGAAACGGCTGGCATCAGGATAGGTAGGGACACCCTCGAAAATCAGCGAGGTGGCACCATTGCATAACGGGCCGTAAACGATATAGCTATGCCCCGTCACCCAACCCACATCGGCGGTGCACCAGTAAACCTCACCATCTTTGTAGTCAAAGACATATTTGTGGGTCATGGCAGCCTGGAGTAGATAACCGGCGGTGGTGTGTAGAACGCCCTTGGGCTTGCCGGTGGAGCCAGAGGTATAAAGGATGAAGAGCGGGTCCTCAGAGTCCATCGGCTCGGGGGGGCAGAAATCCGCCACTTCTTCGATTGCCGCGTGATACCAGATATCGCGGTCCTCGTTCCATGGAACATCGCCACCGGTCCGGCGCACCACAATCACGGAATGTACATTCGGGCACTGGGTCAGCGCCTTGTCGGCATTCTTCTTCAAAGGTACGGATTTGCCGCTGCGCACGCCTTCATCGGCAGTGATCAGTATTTGACAGTCGGAGTCGAGGATCCGGTCTTTCAGAGATTCCGGGGAAAACCCGCCGAACACCACCGAATGGGTAGCACCGATACGCGCGCACGCCAGCATGGCGTAGGCGGCTTCGGGAATCATGGGCATATAGATACATACCCGATCACCCTTCTTAACGCCTCTCACCTTCAGGACGTTGGCAAGCCGGCACACCTGCAGATGCAGCTCTTTATAGGTGATAGAGGCATCCTGGGCCGGATCGTCACCCTCCCAGATAAAAGCGATCTGGTCACCCCGTGTGGCGAGATGGCGGTCGATGCAGTTGACGCTGATATTGAGCTTGCCGTCGCGAAACCACGTCGCCGTGCCTTTATGAAAATCGAACTCACGGACTTGGGTCCAGGGGGTATCCCAAGTGAGAAACTCTTCTGCGCACCGCGCCCAGAACTGATCTGGCTGAGAGACAGACTCCTGATAAAGCTCGCGGTACCGCTGCGCATCGATATGGCTGGCAGCCGCCAGTTTCTTATTAACAGGATAAATATGTCGCTCAGACATGGAGCTCCCCTCTTATTGTGTTTTGAAGAATCGAATCTAGTGAAGATCTTAGCGGAAAACAACAGGGGCGCGCCGCGCGGGGGATAAAGATGCCCGGGTCATTCCCGGGCGCGGTCAGGCGACCTGGACGGGAATCGTGTTGGACGTGCGCTCCACCTTGTTGCGTTCTCCAAGGTAGACCAGCTTGGGCTTGAAATTCTCCGCTTCGGCAGAGTTGAACTGTGCATAGGCTGCAATAATCACCCTGTCACCCACTTGAACCTTGCGCGCCGCTGCGCCATTCATAGAGATGGTCCCGGAACCGGGTTTGGCCAGAATGACATAGGTAGTAAACCGCTCGCCGTTATCCACATTGTAGATATCGATCTGCTCGAATTCCCGCAGTCCCGCGAGCTTAACCAAATCAGCGTCTATGGCGCAGGAGCCGTCGTACCAAAGCTCGGCCTGCGTAACACGCGCCATATGCAGCTTGCCTTTTAAAAGTGTGATTTGCATGGTTTACCTCTAGGGTCCAAAACCCGGCATTGATCAAAATTCCACCAACTTATCGTTGGGCGCGCGTATTGTAGCGCAACCTCTGTCAGCTTGCCCCTGCCGCCTTACCGATCACTCATCTAGAGATAGGGAAACGTTGTCGATCAACCGAGCATTCTGCGTATACATAGCGCCGAGAATGGTGATTTGGCGGTCATCGTGGGCCGCTGGTTCCAGCGTTCGGCTGTTGCTCACGGTCACATAATCTGGCCGAAATCCCGCCGCCTCGATCTGTCGTTTGACCTCCAACTCCAGACTATTGAAATCGCGCTCACCAGCGCGAATCTGTTCAGCGACCCAACTTAGACCGCGGTAAAGGCAATTCACCCTAGGCCTCTCGTCCTGGCTCAGATAGCCGTTGCGCGAACTCATGGCCAGTCCGTCGCTCTCCCTTACTATCGCGCCCGCCACAATCTCTACCGGCGCACACAGGTCCTGCACCATGCGACGAATAATCGCCAGCTGCTGATAATCCTTCAGTCCGAACACCGCCACATCCGGTTGCACAATATTGAAGAGTTTGGTGACGACGGTAGTCACGCCTTCAAAGTGACCTGGACGACTGGCGCCGCAGAGAATATCAGCCATGGTGGGAACAATGACCCGAGTCTGCGTATCCATACCGTTCGGATAGACTTCCTGCTCTTCCGGGCAGAAAAGATAGTCGCAGCTTACCGAGCGCAACTTAGCAATATCGGTTTCCAGCGTGCGGGGATATTTGTCCCAATCCTCATTGAGACCGAATTGCAAGCGGTTGACGAAAATGCTGGAAACTACGACATCCGAGTGCTCCCGCGCCTGCTGCACCAACGCCAAATGGGCGTTGTGGAGATTCCCCATGGTGGGCACAAAACCAACGCGTTTACCCTGCTGTCTCTCGGCAGCCAACGCCTGCCGCAATGAGGCTATGTGGTGAAAAATCTGCATAGGTAATCTCCCGAGAGAGCTGGCTCAACCATGGGCAATGTGGCGGCGCATCATAAAAGCTATAACCACATCGAACAAGGTACGGCCAGACCAAATGCTATTCGTGGGACTGCTGAAAATAATCGGCCGCAAGGTTTTCAAAGCGGGTGAATTTGCCCACGAAGGCGGCGCGGCAGGTGCCGATTTCACCGTTACGTTGTTTGCCGATAATCAATTCCGCTACGCCTTTATCCGGGCTTTCCTCGTTGTAGTACTCATCGCGATAGATAAACAGAATCACGTCCGCGTCCTGCTCGATGGCGCCAGATTCGCGCAGGTCCGAGTTCATCGGTCGTTTGTTGGGGCGGGATTCCACGCCGCGGTTTAACTGCGACAAGCAGATCACCGGACATTGGTATTCCTTGGCCAGGGCCTTCATGGAGCGGGAGATTTCCGAGACCTCCTGGGTACGCCCCTCGGTGGAGCCGGCAACGTGCATCAACTGCAGGTAGTCGATCATGATCATGCCGGGGTTGCCATATTCCCGAGCTATTTTGCGGGTGCGGGCGCGCACTTCGTTGGGCGTAAGGCCTGCGGTGTCATCGATAAACAGCAGCTTGTCCTTAAGTTTGCGCGCTGCCGTTTCCAGCTTGGGCCAGTCGTCCTCGGTGAGTCGCCCGGTGCGGATATTGCCCTGATCGATGCGCCCGACCGAGGACAGCATCCTCATCACCAGCGCGTCCGCGGGCATCTCAAGGCTGAACACCAGCACCGGCTTCGGCTGCGTCATCCACGCGGCTTCCACAAAGTTGAGCGCCAGGGCGGTTTTACCCATGGAAGGACGGGCGGCAAGAATAATCAGTTCGCCCGGCTGCCAACCGGAGGTTTTGGCATTGAGGTCAGTGAGTCCGGTGGAGACCCCGGTGATATCGCTGTCCGAGCGGAAGAGTGCATCGATTTTCTCCACTGCCGCCTTCAGCAACGCATTCACATTGCTGAAACCGCCCTCTTTCGGGCGCTCCTCGGCGATCTCCATCACCTTTTTTTCAGCGAGCTGCAACAGATCATCCGCACCGAGAGGGCCGGGGTTATAGCTGGCTTTGGTGATTTCGGTAGCGGCGGCGATCAATTGGCGGAGGGTCGAGCGCTCGCGCACGATTCGCGCGTAGGCCGGCAGGTTGGCGCTGCCCGCCACACTGCGCGCCAGCTCTGTGAGATAAGCGAGACCACCCACCGCTGGAAGTTCACCCAGACGGTTGAGCGCTTCAGCTACGGTGATGACGTCGATCGGCTGATCGTTTTCCAGCAGCTGCGTCATAACCCCAAAAATCTGGCGGTGCGCCGCTTTATAAAAATCGTTGCGCCCGACAACTTCGGCAACCCCATCAAACCCGGATGCATCGAGCATCAATCCGCCGAGGACGGACTGCTCCGCCTCTCTGGAATGCGGTAACACCGGCTCATCGCCTTGGGGCGACATGTTTCCGGAGTAGAAGTCGGCTTCCTGTGAGTCAAACGGGTTCATAGGACGATTCGCAACGACTGAAAACGAAAAAGGGCACCCGGGGATTCCCGGTGTGCCCTATCTTAAACAAGTCTGCTGATGGCGTATCCGCCTCAGTGACTTATTGTGCTTCGATAACGACTTTTACGGTCTGGACGACGTCATCGTGCAGTTGCAGATCGATGTCGTACTGGCCAACTTCACGCAGAGTGCCGGAGGGCAGTTTGACTTCAGATTTGGCAACTTCAACGCCAGCGGCAGTGATAGCCTCGGCGATGTCACGGGCGCCAACAGAACCGAACAGCTTGCCTTCGTCACCAGCATTGGCGGTGATAGTCACCACCAACTCAGCCAGTTTGGCGGCGCGGCTCTCTGCGCTCTTGCGACGCTCACCAGCAGAGGCTTCCAACTCAGCGCGACGCGCTTCGAATGCGGCGATGTTTTGTGCAGTGGCGGTGATGGCCTTGCCTTGCGGCAACAGATAGTTGCGGCCGTAGCCGGAACGTACTTTAACGCGGTCACCTACAGTACCCAGACGGCCGACTCTTTCAAGCAATATGACTTCCATTGAGGCACCCCTTATTGATGGCTGTCAGAGTAAGGCAGCAGGGCCAGGTAGCGCGCGCGCTTGATGGCGGTGGAGAGCTGCCGCTGGTAACGGGCTTTGGTTCCGGTGATGCGGCTAGGAACAATCTTGCCGGTTTCGGAAACGTAAGCTTTCAGGGTTTCGAGATCTTTGTAGTCGATCTCTTTAACGCCTTCGGCAGAGAAACGACAGAATTTACGACGACGGAAAAAACGTGCCATGGATTATTCCTCCTCATTCTCTAATTCAGCGTCTTCTTCAGCACCATCATCTTCAGCTTCCGCACGAGCGGCCGCTTCTTCTTGACGACGCTCAGCGCGCTGCTTGCGTTCGCGGCTTTCTTTTTCCGCTTTCATGATGGCGGACTCTTCGGTCACGGCTTCGTCGGCACGCACAACCAGGTTGCGCAATACAGCGTCGTTGTAACGGAAATTGGTGGTCAGCTCTTCGAGGGCTTCATCGGTGCACTCAATGTTCATGAGCACGTAATGAGCTTTGTGGATTTTGTTGATCGGGTAAGCCAACTGGCGGCGACCCCAATCTTCCAAGCGGTGTACTTGACCGCCGGAACCGGTCACGGTGGAGCTGTAACGCTCGATCATGCCGGGCACTTGCTCTGATTGATCTGGATGAACCAGAAAGACGACTTCGTAATGACGCATTTTTGCTCCTTACGGGTTAATAGCCTCCCCCGGGATGGAGTGAGGCAAGGAGATACCGGTGCCTGCCACGTTAACAGTGCGGTGCCGGCGGTTTTGGGGCGCGCAATTCTATGTTCACCCAGGCGGAAAAGCAACATTCGCGTAAAAAACATTCTGTGCTACCGCTGCGTTAAAGACCGCCCACCTGCCTGCAGTCACCGCTCGTCGGCATACATATAACTTTTAATGCTCATTTCTTCTCCTAATGGCACGCAATTTATCCTGCTCTACTAGACTCAATTCAACATAAACCTTGGAGGAGCTGGGGTTTCACCTATGCAAAATAAAAAGAACCTCATTCTGATCAGCGATACGGACAGGGAAGCACTACGTAATCTCGGGGAGTTGTTAAAGCCGCTAGGCAATGTCATCTTCGCGACCTCAGGCAAGGCGTGCCATTTTATGGCGTGTCACCGCAAGCCGGACTTGATAATCGCAGCGAATGATCTGGGGGACATCACTGGCCTGGACCTGTGCAAACGGGTCAAAAGCCACCGGGAATCGAAAGAATGCAGCGTGATTATGCTCGCCGACTCCCACCATCGCGATCTGGAACTCGCGGCCCTTGACGCCGGCGCCGTGGATTTCATCACCCGCCCCTTTCAGCCACAGATTTTACAAGCGCGGGTGCGCACCCATCTGGTGTTGTCGCGCCGGCAAAATCTATTGCAGGTATTGGCCGACCGTGACGGCCTCACTCAGGTATACAACCGCCGCTACTTCGAGAATCAAGCGCGGGTAGAACTCAAACGCCACTATCGCCAACAGCAGGCGCTCACCTTGGCGCTGCTCGATATAGATCACTTCAAAACGTATAACGACGCTTACGGCCACCTGCAGGGCGATCTCTGTCTGCGCGAAGTGGCTCATGCCATCGGCGGCGGCTCGCGGCGGCCGGGTGAATTTGTCGCGCGCTACGGCGGCGAGGAGTTCGTCGCGGTGCTACCCAATACCAACACCCCAAACGCGCGCAAATACGGCCAGTGGATCTGCCAGCAGGTGCACTCTCTGGCGATTCCCCACGCCCACTCCGGCACCGTGCCTTTCATCACCATCTCCGCCGGTATAGCCACCGTTGTGCCCGGCGCTGACACCACTCTGGAGCATCTGATTGCGACGGCGGATTCGGCTTTATATTTAGCGAAGGAATCCGGTCGCAATCAGTTCAAGGTAGCGACTATCGAACAAGAAGCCATTCAGGAAGCCGGTTGATTTACCATGACTCCAACCAATCACCCGCCCCTGACCGCCGCCAACACTGTCTTCGAACCAAGTCGACTGGAAGTCCATATCGCCAAAAGCGAATCCCGCGCTAGCGCGGTTCTGCAGATCGTGCGGGATCTGGTCGCTGCAGGCAACACCCCCATCCGAGAAGCCCGCGCCGCTATACGGCGCCAACAGAGTCATCAGGCGGCCCATATGCTCCACACTTTGAGCGGCAGCGTCGCCAATCTCGGCGGTCGTCGCGTATGTGAGTTGGCGGAAGAGCTGGGATTGTTGCTGGATCGGGATGGCGCGCCCCAGCTCATCGACCAGCTGATGGCCTGCCTAGACCGGGAGTTGCAGCACTTTCTGAAATGCGCTTCCCAATGGCTGGAGCTGCAACAGGCCCAATTCGAGCGACCGGGTCGGCGCAGCCGCGCCTGTGAAGAGCGCATGTTGGAGCTTTGTGAATGCCTAGCTGGCAATGATCTGCATGCGTTTGATCTGTTCGACGAGCTGCATTCCCACCTGCAGGCGTGTATGGCGGAAGAGGATTTCGCCGCATTCCGCGCCGCCCTGCAATCCCTGAACTTCAGCCTCGCCCTCGGTTACGTGCAGACCGCCACTGGCATCTGATTCTTTACTGATATCCGCCATTGGCGGACATCCGCGCTACTGCGGATGATGCAATTGATCGCCGGGTAGCGGGGTCCGGCCAAATCCCTGAAATTGGAATGGCACCGATACCAGTTTGCGTCCCTGATTGGCTTGCACAACGAAGTGCAAATGCGGCCCAGTGGAAAAGCCGGTGCTGCCAGAATAACCGAGCAACTGACCGCGCCGCACATTTTGTCCGACAACCACCTCCACCCGGTCCGGTGCCAAATGGGCGTAAACCGCCATTGAGCCATCCTCATGCAACACCCGCACGTAATTGGCCTCGTCCGCATATTCTTCGCTCCAGCCTGAACGGCTGAAATTGCGCTCCACCTCCATGACGACACCCGCTTTGGCGGTGATTATGGCCGTGCCGTCCGGCATAGGAATGTCCACCGCAAAGTGCGATTCGGGGTGCTGCTTGTGCGACGCCTCCCCCATAAATCCTTGGCTGATCAGGAAAGGGCCGCCGCGGAACGGCAAGCCCAGCTCCGGGCGCCCCAAATCCTCCAGGCGCACCGGTGCTCCGGGCACAAAACGATAGGTCCACTCATAAACCCAGGAGCGGTTGGCCACCGCTGGTTCCAACTGCAGGACGAACTGCTCGGTAAACCCCGGCACCAGCCATTCATAAGGCGCGGGCTGACTGAAGCGCAGATTTTCCTGGCGAGTAAATTCAACCCACACCTGCGCAGGCCCCGCCGTCTGATTGACGGCATAGAGCAGGGGTCGCTGCTGGCTGCCACGGTTAACGACGCTGATGCGATTGTGGTGCTCGGTATAGACCAAGCGATTGGTCTCCACCTCCGCCACAGTGCCCGCAGGCGGTTTATCGGTGATGACCCACTGGCCCTTGGCGTCCTTGTATTTGTAGACATTGGCCGCCTGCGCCCAGTGACTGGTCAGAGCCATGGTCAAAAACATTGCCAAACGGCTCAGCCGGCTAACCATGGTGCTGCTCCTGGCTACGGGACCACTGGCGAGCCTGCTCCGTATAGGCGGCGAGATGTTCGCGCACTTGCGCTACGCGGTGTTGTAGTGCGGCCAGCGGGGCGCCTGCGTCCAGTTCCGCTTCCAGGTGCAGAATCGTCTCCGCCACCAAGTCACCGCCGTAATTGGCAACCACCCCTTTGATCGCGTGAAACTTGCGACGGGCTTCCACCATATCTCCGTTCTGCAACAATTCGAGTCCCTGGTCCAGATCCGCAAAACTGGCGCGCTCGATCTCCGCCAGGGAATTGGCCACACTGCGCACCCGCTCCTGCCGCCCGCGGGTGAGTTTTTCCAGGCGCTCCCAATCGAATACCTTGCCGCTCTTTTCCACCGGCTCGCTTTGCGCCTGGGGCATATTGGCCAAGCGCGACCGAGTGATGGCTTGCCAGAGTTGCTGGGCATCCACCGGTTTAGGTACCAAGTCGTTCATCCCCTCGCGCAGATACAATTCGCGCTCGGACGCCAGCACCCCCGCAGTCATGGCAATGATCGGGCGGCTATAGCCCTGCTCACGCAGGTAGCGCGTGGCGGTGAGACCATCCATCACCGGCATCTGAATATCCATCAAAATCGCATCGGCGGCAGTGGGGTCGGCGGCGAGAAATGTCAGCGCCTCCTTGCCGTTATTCACGGTGACTACCTCGGCGCCCATGTCATGCAACATGCCCTCGGCGACCATCTGATTAAACGGGTTATCCTCCACAAGGAGGAGTCGCACGCCGTCCAATTGCCCTCGGGTAGCCAAGCCAAGCCCCACAGCGCCGCTTTCGCCATTGGCTTGGCGGTCCGCGCGAGTGATGGCGCTGCAGAGCGCTGCCTCCAAAATCGGCTTGATCAGCACAGCGGCAAACAGAGATTGGATTTCCTGCGCCAGCGTCAATGCGCGCTGGCTGTTGCGCAGTAATAAGATGCGCCGGCAATTCAGAGCGAGAGGAAATCTGGCCAGCCGTTCTTGTAGATCTATACCTTCTTCCAGCTGACCGCAGGAAAACAGCAGAATGTCCGCCTTCCGAGGTTCTGCCGATTCGTTTTCAAGAACTTCGTGGCTGCTGCAATAGATGCTCGACGACCAGCCCCAGTGATCAAGAATCGCTTTGATGGCCAACTGAGACTCCTCGTTGTCATCCACCAGCAGCACATGGCGCAGCGCCTGCGTCATAGTGTTTTTGGCTTTGGCGCCGCCCGCAACTGGCAGCGTAAGCTCAAAGGAAAACTCCGACCCCATACCGGGATCGCTCACCACCCGCAGACGGCTGCCCATCAATTCCACTATGCGGTTGCTGATGGTCAGGCCGAGGCCGGTGCCGCCAAAGCGGCGGGTGATGGACGCATCTGCCTGGGAAAACGCTTTAAAAATACGAGTCTGCTGCAGCAGCGTCATGCCTATACCCGTGTCACGTACGGAGAAACGCAGGGTCTGGCTGCCATTTTGTACCGGCGTACTGGCCTCCACCATCAGCACCACCTCCCCTTCCTGAGTGAATTTGATGGCATTTGACATAAGGTTGAGCATTACCTGCTGCAGCCGCAGCGGGTCGCCCACCAGGTTGCGACAGACCTCCGGTTCTACGTGGATCACCAGCTCGATGTTCTTTTCCCCCGCGTTTACTGACATCATCACGGCGACGCGGGCAAGCATTTCGTCCAGATCAAAACTCACCGGCGTGAGATCCATGCGACCCGCTTCGATTTTGGAGAAGTCGAGGATGTCGCTGATCACCCCGAGGAGCGCTTCGCCGGAGCTGCGGATCATGCGGATATAGCGCGCCTGGTCCTCGCTGTGAAGGGTGCGCTCCAGCAGTTGTACGGCCCCGAGAACCGCGTTGAGCGGCGTCCGGATCTCGTGGCTCATATTGGCGACGAACTCGCTCTTGGCGCGACTCGCTGTTTCGGCCTTTTCCCGAGCATCCTCCAGTGTCTGCTCCACTTGTTTCTGCTGCGACAGATCCAGCACCACGGCCACCATATAAGTCTCTTCGCGCAGTTCCACCGGTACCAGGCTGATGGCCGCCGGAAACTGGCTGCCGTCTCGTTTTTTAGCGGTGAGTGCCGAGCCCACCTCCCCCTGGGTAGGGGCGGTGGCATCGTTAAAATACTGATCGAGCAATTCCACGTGGCGCTGTTGCATATCCTCTGCGAGCAGCTCCTCCACCGAACGCCCCACCAGCGTACCCACCGCGTAATCGAACAATTGATGGGCGAAGCGGTTGGCGCGCACGATCACTCCGCGCTGGGACACCATCAGAAATGCGGCGGGCGCGAGCTCAAAGAAAGTATTCGCCTCACGCTCCATCGCCTCCACCAAGTGCGTTTTCTCCGCCAGCCTGCGCTGATTCAACTCGAACTCGCGCTGTAATTGCCGGTGCGTTCGCCGCGCATGCCGATTGATGTAATGCAGCGACATGATCACGTAAAACAGCAGTACATCAACGATGATTCCGGCGATTAGTACATACAGGGGCTGCTTCTCGTCGTGACCATGGCGCAGCGCTTTTTTAGGCCCGTGCAGACTGACCGTCCAGGTGCGCTCGAATATGGTCATGGGTATACGTGTATGGAAATAGCCCTCCGCGTCCTCGGTGATCGCGACACCCTCTGCATTTTCCGCGCTCAGCAGCAGAGTATCCTCGCTCACGACATCGGAATCGTGGATGGAAAAACTGATATTGGCATCGGCAGCGCCGAGCACACCTGTAACAAGATCGCCGGTACGGAACGGCGCGTATACCCAACCCGTCAGACGGCTGCGCCTTTCCTCCACTGTAGTCGGATCTTCCGCGCCACTGTATACGGGGACGTAAATGGCAAAACCGCGTTGTACATTGCGATTGGTTTCCTGGACCAGGGTAATCACGCCGGACATGGCCGCTTCACCGGTATCCCGCGCTTTGGCCATAGCTTCCCGGCGCACCTCGTTGGACCACATGTCATAGCCGAAGGCGCGCCGATTGCGCCAATCAAAAGGCTCCAAATACACGATCGTGGTGTACAGGTCGCGCTCACCCTCAGGTTTCACTTTGTAATCTGGGAATCCCTCCGCGCGAACGGCAGCTTCGTGGCTCGCCAGCTCTTCCGGCCGCACCACTTGGGTAAAGCCGAGCCCCTGAATACCCGGCAGTCGCTCCTTTAGATGTAAGGACTCCACATACCGCTGCCACTCGATGCGGGACACTTGGTTGGACGCGTTAAAAAGCCCACCGCCACCCTGTAGCGCCTGCTCGTACAACATCAGACGCTGGCGAATGGCAAGGACGATTTCGTTGGAGCGGAAGAGAAAATGCTCTTCCGTGCGCGCCAGCACTTGGCGACTGGTGAACCAGTACGCAGCCAAGGTCAGCAGGAGGGAAAAAAACAGGATCACCCAGCCGGAGACCGGGTTGTGCACCATATTGATGGAGCGCTGCAGTTTACTGATGAGCGCCACAGCACTGTTCCGCATTGGTTCTACACTCCATCAGAATTACGAAAAGTCGCCTCTGCATCGGCGATTCCGTAAGTGTAGCCAATGAATCCCACTGACCTCCTTTTACGCGGCTATAAAGGCGCATAAATCCCAAGGGAAAACGGGGCGCAAAGCCCCGGTTTCCTCAGTCTTTAACTGCTGATAACCACTACATCTTGCCGGCACCCGCATGGGTTTTAACGATGGCCGGAACACTGGCGGCTTCATCCAGCAATACACCACTGACACCGTTGACACTGCAGCCCGCCACAGTGCCGTTCAAGTTGCCGCTCTGCCAGTTGGCCGGTACATAATGCGCACCGCCACTGCTGGGCGTGCGGGTGTAAGTGCCGCCTTCCCAGGTATTGCCATTGGCGACCCAACAGCCGGGCACATCGGAATCCGTCGAGGCGAGTAGCGGGTTGTTGACGTTTTTAAAGTAGTTGTTTTGCACCAGGGCCTTGCCCTCGGCCCGCGTATTCACATAATGAATCTGGCTCACCGAATTATTGTTCTCCCAATAATTGTTGAACATGTGAATCGTCGCGCGGCGCAGCAACGGAGTGCGCTGCTCAATGTTCTCGTAGAAATTGTGGTGGAACACGATGAAGTTATTACCGTCCGGGCTGTCGTTGGCGCCGATCAAGCCGCCGCGACTGGAGTTGCGGAAATGGTTGTAGGAAACCGTCACATAAGTCGTGTCGTTTTTCATATCGAGCAGAGAATCGTAGCCGTCAGATTCACCACCGGATGCCTCCAGGGTGTTGCGATCGATCCAGATCCGCGTCTGCGGACCGCCTTCGATGGCAATCGCGTCGCCACCGTTGGAAATCGGCGAGCCGGATTTCTTCACGTTTTTCACGTGCACATTGCGGATGATGATGTTCTCAGCATCGCGAATAAAAAGTCCCAATTGGTCAAACACCGCATTTTTGCCGACGCCAATCAGCGAGATATTGGAAACGCTTTTCAACTGGATGCGGTCTGCGGCAGTATCGCAATTGCCTGTCTCTTTGGTGGTATTACCATGATGAATGGTGCCATTCAC
>JBQGED010000024.1:0-5610 GCA_052039425.1 Sphingobacterium griseoflavum
TTCACTGATGACCCAGGCGCCAGGGACTTTGCCGGTTTTTTTAATCTGAATTTGAAAATACGGTTGTATGTCTTGTGCTGGGTCCACTTCCGTCGCCAATGTCACCGCAACACCGTTTTTGCCGTCGCGATTGCGCTCGGCGATATCCAGCACCGCCATGGCGAGTGTGTTGGGTTCGGCCGGCGCTGTTGCCGCCGGTGGCGCGCCGTTTTCGCTGGCGGGCGAGGGCGGCGGAGCCGGTTTGTCACCGCAGCCGTACAAACCGAGGAGCAAAGTGCACAACAGAAAAAAAGAGCGGGAGGCCATGCGGTGTCCTCAGGACGAAAAAAGTGTGGATTAATTAAAGGATAAAACAGGGAATCGGGTTTAACAGGGGAAAAATTGTGGCGAATTATGGCACACGTAGCGATACAGGTTCGCAAGGAAAAGTAATTTTTAATAGCGGAACCGCGACTGGAGGCGGTCAAAAAATTTGCATCAAATGTTAAACATCCACAGCTTCGCCAGTTTGGGCTGTATTTGTGGCAAGGTGAGTTGATTGAGTTGGGCAAGGCCGTTGGCGAGTATTTCGTTGAGGTTATCAGGGGCTGCTTTTTCCAGGCAGAGTTGCAGTTGCCGCTTGAGTTTATCTATGTGGTAGATGATTTCCTGCATCATCAGATAGGCCTCCTCTACCTCCTGATACGCATAGATGAGTTGTTCTGCCTGAACCTGATCGAGCCAGCGAATATAAGCGCTGTTGACGATGCCAGACTGGGTGATGGACATGGTGATATGAATGACCGCGTTTTGCAGGCTGGCCAGTTTCGGGTCTGCATGGCGAAAACCGATGCCGCCTGCCATTTCCGCTGAAATATCGGCGCATTTTGCGATATAGGCATTGCGCTCTTTTACAGCGGCAATCACTTCGTCCGCCAATTCATGGGGGATGCAGTGTTGGGTTTGTGGTGGTAACTCCCGCAACAACATGATCAGCTGTCTGGTCGCCAGACCGAAGCGGCTGTGCTGATTCATCTGCACAATGGGAACCAATTCGCGCAGAGAACGTTTAAACGGGCGGAAGTGTTTATTGAAAATTGCATTGACGCTGTCGAGCAGATTGAGCAACTGACCCTCGTATCCAAGGGCGGAACCGAGCTTGCCGCGGGGATAGCCGGTGCCGTCGATATTTTCGTGGTGCTCCAGAATCGCTTTCGCGACGCTGCTGTTGATACCGGGTATTTCTTTGACGATGTTGAAACCTATAACCGGGTGTGACTGAATCTGTTTCCACTCATCCAAAGTGAGCGCGCTGTTTTTGACAAGTACTTGGCCATCGATATGAACCATGCCGATGTCGTGGCACAGGGCCGCGAGAAAAAACTCCCGGCGGTCGATCTGATTGGGCGGTAATTTCCGCGTCAGTATGGTGCCCAGCCACGCGCAAAACATGGCTTGCTCAAATACAGTAGGCAGGGAAAGGGAGAGAACGGTCAGTTTTTGACGCAGCAGAGTGAATTGACAAAAGTACTGGCAAAAACTTTTGAGCTCACCGAAATCGGTAAATCGTTCGACGATAAATGCGGTGCAGGGATTACTGCCGAGATAGACGGAAAAACACTCCAACAACATCTCGGCGTTGAGCTCATTCTCGACAACAACCGAATGTTCCAGTGGCTTCAGCAGCTTAAAGCGGGTGATCTTATCCACCATTTGTGGATCAATGCGGGAGCCCTTTTTGACGAGGATCTGACCCTGGGCGTTGCAAATGTCATCCGTGGCAACGACGTCCTGAACTTCGTTGACCGTAGCCAAATGGCTTGCATAGGCATCCATAAGATGGGTGCATCCTCACAATGCGGAAATTTATATGTGACCACCCACGAATTCCCTTGGGTGACGGGTGCTGCGACGATGAATGAGTATAGACAGGATTTTGCGGGCGCGAATTCAGGCGCCGCGAAGAATGAAAATCGCGCGCAGGTCGTTGACGTTAGTGCGGGTAGGGCCAGTGGTCAACAGATCGCCGAGAGCGGCAAAAAAACGATAGCTGTCGTTGGCGCGCAATAGCTCTTTTGGTGCCAAACCCAACTGCATGGCTCGCTGCAGGGAGTCCGGCTGGAGAACAGCACCGGCGTTGTCCTCCGAACCATCTATGCCGTCGGTATCGGCTGCCAGCGCATAAATATCGGGGCGACCACCCAAGGCCAGCGCGAGACTGAGAAGAAATTCAGTATTGCGGCCACCCTTGCCGTGGCTGTGCATAGTGACGGAGGTTTCGCCGCCTGAAAGCAGAACGCAGGGTGCGTGCGCCGGCTCCCCTATGTCTTGAATGGATTTGGCGATGCCGGCCATCACCTTGGCGACCTCGCGGGATTCCCCTTCGATTTGATCACTGAGAATAATCGGTGTAATGCCATGGTTGCGGACGAATTCGGCGGCCGCCTGCAGCGCCTGCGTGGGGGTGGCGATGAGATGAAAAGGATGATCACCCAGGCTGCCGGGTTTGGGCGTTTCCGAGCGGGGATCTGCCAGCCATTTGCGCACTCCCTCTGAAATGGCAATGCGATATTCATCGAGAATGGCGAGAGCCTGTGCCGAGGTAGTGGGGTCCGCCACTGTGGGGCCGGAAGCGATGACCTCGGGATGGTCTCCGGGCACATCGGAGATGGCAAAGGTGGTGACTGATGCGGGCTCACACAAGTGCGCCAGACGGCCACCTTTTAATGCGGAAAGATGCTTGCGTACGCAATTGATCTGCTCAATAGCCGCGCCGCTGCGCAACAGTTCGGCGTTGATCTGCCTTTTTTCCGCCAGGCTGATGCCGTCAGCCGGCAAAGCCAGCAGTGCGGAGCCGCCTCCGGAGGCGAGGAAAAACACTTGTTCCTCCGGTTTGCGCTCTCTCAGTAGAGCGGCAATCTGCTGTGCGGCCAACTGGCCGGTTTCATCGGGAAGCGGATGACCGGCTTCCACGACGCGCACAAATCGGCAGGGCTCGGAGTGGAAATGGCGGGTGACCACCTGGCCGCGCACAGGTCCCTGCCAATGGTCTTCAAAACTTTGCGCCATGGCCGCAGCGGCTTTTCCGGCGCCCAATACCAACGCAGGAACAGAGCGGTCCTCCGGCAAAAACAGCGGCAGACGTTCCCGCGGGTGGGCGGCCGCCACGGCGTGATCGAACAGTTGGCGGAGAAAATCGACGGGCAAATTCATGGCGGCCTCCAATAAACAAGTGGCCATAATTTCCGATCATGGTTGTGCGCGCACTGGGCAGCCGATATAGCTGAGCGAGGTTACGTAGAAGTATTGAGGAGATGTCTGGGAGGAGGGAATTCAAGCGCGCAAATAATTAAGCACTCGTGCAAATTGCAGTGCGTATGCAATGTGCACGAGTGCCTGAGTTCCGCCGTCCGTGGTAACGCTGATTCCTTAAAGTCCCCAGCAGTCCGTTTGAGATTTGGAAATCCTTGTCAGGGCCAATTCCGTGGCGTTTCTGTTTTGTCCTACCCGTCGTTTCCCTTGGCTTTCCTTAATTGGGCTTGTCCTTTAATTCCCGCTGATTCCCTTTGCCCCAAGCGTCCCGGCTTTCCAGTCCTTATCCTTTACTTTGCTCCCCCTGAGCCGATGCCATCCCAAGTCCTTTGCATCCGGTGGGCTCATCCTTGATTCCCGCCGCCACCTACCTGTGTCGCGCCCCTTCCTGGCTCCTGCCTGCGGCGTTATCCTCCGTTGCCGCGTTTGTCCTTTCCGGCGTCTTGCCGTCTTCCCTTGTCACCGTCCCTGGTGTTGAGGCTCTTCCGTGTCCCTGCTGTATGTCGGCCATTTTCCAGGTTTGGCCGGGGCCGTAATAGTGGCGGAGCGCTGATTCGTTTGTAGGAAATTGACCATATAGCTATGTCAGCCAAAAGCGGGTTTGGGGAACGCGGTCATTGCCGCTCCCCGGTCCGCTGGCTACAATTCTGCGGCTCCGAGGCTCGGTCCTGGGGCCGCCGGGATCCGGCGCCTGTCTTCGCACAACGAGATCACTATGAACGAACGCCAGCGCATGCAGTACCTGGAGGCCATGGGCATTACCATGTTTGTGCCGCGCTGGATTCTGCCCCGCGCGCGCATGTCGGCGCAGCTCGCTGTAGCGGAACCCGAGGTCGAGGAGGTAGAAAAGCCTCCCGTTGAATCTGCATCTGCGCCATCACAACCTGCCGAACTACCTGCAGCTCCGCGCCCGGTGCAAGCGGCGGTCAATGAGATCATGGACAACCTGCGACCTCAGACGCGGTCCGAAGCATCTCCTATCGAAGAGTCCGCGCCCGCGCGCGCCGCCTCCGAACAACCAGTGCAATTCGCTCTGAGCATTTGGCGACCCGTCCCCGCTTTGATGATTCTCGATACCCGCCACACCGGACAGGCACTTCCCACTCATGCCCTGCTTGAAAATATTCTGCGGGCAAAAGAGGTGGCATTGCCGCCCGCCAAGCCGGATATCCTCCTATGGCCACCAGCCGGGGTTACTTCCGCCTCAGGTTGGGGCGCTGCCCGCGAAATGGTGCAAGCATTTCTGCAAGCGCGGCTGGAGCGCCAGCCGGCGCGTTATCTGTGGCTGATGGGGGAGAGTGCTTGTCACGCGGTGCTACCCGATCATCCCTATCAGGACAACCTCGGCCGCGCCATCAATCTGGATTCTCTCGCCACTCTTGCAGTGGTGCTGCCGTCCCTCGCGGATATGCTGCTGCAGCCCGAGTTGAAAGCGCACACCTGGGCGGCGATCCGTTCTCTGCATGTCCGTTGAGTTGCAGTTGCCACCGGGCTTTAGACTGCATGGGGGGCAGTTTGAGCTGACACCCTTCACAGGCGCTGATCTGGATGCCCTAGTCGCATTGGAGCAACGCAGCCACCCCAATCCGTGGAGTCCGGGCAATCTGCGCAGCTCGCTGGGCCATCACTGCTGCATAGGTTTGCGTCGAGACGGCAAATGGGTCGCTCACGCGGTACTGTCATTTGTGGTGGGCGAGGCGGAGCTGCTGTTGTTTGTAGTGGATAGGGACTGGCAGGGCAGAGGCGTGGGCAGCCGGTTTCTGCAATTACTCACGCAGGCGGCGCAGCAGAAGGCGCAGACCATGTTTCTGGAAGTCCGGGCATCCAACGAATTCGCCATCGCCCTCTACGAAAAAACCGGCTTCAACCAGGTCGGTGTCCGCCCACGCTATTACCCCGGTATCAAAGGTGGACGCCCTGAGGACGCTTTGCTCTATGCCTTGGATCTTACGTTTCTAAACGTTTGAAACTGCATCCGTTCGCGCTGAGCCGTGGCGATTTGGTTATACTTGCGCCTTTTTTTGAGCCATACCCGGAATGACCGACCTTCTCGCAGACATCAAACGGCGGCGCACCTTCGCCATTATTTCCCACCCGGACGCAGGTAAAACCACCATTACAGAAAAGCTGCTGTTGTTCGGTAATGCCATTCAGTTAGCAGGTTCGGTAAAAGGTAAACGCGGTCCGCACGCAAAGTCCGACTGGATGACCATGGAGCAGGAGCGCGGAATTTCGGTGACCTCATCGGTCATGCAGTTCCCTTATAAAGAGCGCATCGTCAATCTGCTCGATACCCCCGGCCACGAAGACTTCTCTGAG
>JBQGED010000025.1:0-5180 GCA_052039425.1 Sphingobacterium griseoflavum
GGCGGCTTTGCTTACGACTCCAGTTACACCGCACTCAATGAAGTTGCATACACATCGCACATCGAGGAATTACCGGCGGTGGTCAACGAACCGCTTTTGTCCAACCAACGCGGCACCATCGCCATGGCCAAGCGCGGTGGAGATCCCAACAGTGCCACCTCTGAATGGTTTTTCAATGTTAGGGACAACAGCGCGAATCTGGACAATCAAAATGGCGGCTTCACGGCGTTTGGGCAGGTTACCGAAGAAGGCATGGCGGTCGTTGATGAAAGTAACAAATTGAGGGTGATCAACCTGAACGTCGACCGAATAACAGCGTTCGGTTCTGTGCCACTGCGCAACTACACCGACCTGGATTACATTGCCAGAGAACCGATCACCGACCTTCACCGCGTGATGATTCACCGTGTAACCGTGATCGATCCGGCTCCCGATACCGCGGCAGACCTGGAGCCAGTGCTGGCTATCAAACAAGATCCGCCGCCGGCGAAAAAGAAAAAGAGCGGCGTACCAGGCAGCGAATATCTGCTGTTACTTGGCGCTGTCGCGCTTTTGCGTAGGAAATACAAAAGATAAATTGACAAAAGGGAGCATCAAGCTCCCTTTTTTACGTCTGGTTTTAGAAGCGGAAATCCACTCCCAAACCAACATAGCTGTTATCCACCACATCCTCTGCAATATCTTCGTCTTCCGCGGATATATCCGTATAGAAACCATAAACGACAAAGTTTTTACTGAGTTTGTAATCGACGCCCAAACTGAGTGATTCGCTGCTGTCCGTCTGAACATTGGTGGCGTAAGTAAACGGAATATCCGATTGCGCAAATTGCGCTTTCACCGCCCAATCAGCGTTAAGGTTATACAGAACCGATGCCAGCCATGCATCCTCCTTGTCCGCCCCTTCGTCTTCCGACTGTTCCAACAGCAAACCAAATTGCCAGCCGCTCACCGAGTACTGGGCGACGGCGCGCAGAGCTTCCGCATTTTCTGTTCTGACGTCTTGATCGAACGCCAATGCCAGATAAAGCGAATCTGTGGAATAAGTCAGCGAGACCGATTTACCGTCATCCACTTCTTCATTTTCACTGGAAATATAGGCTGCGTGCGCAACAAAACCTCCTAATGATGGAGTGGAGTACATCACTGTGTTCTGACTGCGAATTTCATTTGGTGAAATAAAATTCTTGATATCGCCACGCAAATCGTTGAATACGTCAACTTTGTGCTGGGCCATTTTCAGTGGTGTATCAAAACGTCCGCCGATAATCTGGCCGAAGCCACCTTTCAATCCTGCGAAAATATTGCGCTGACCAAAGGTGGTTGAGCCATCGTCAAAATGCGCTTCATATTCCAGTTGATAAATCGCTTCAACATAATCATTTATTTTTTCCGAACCCTTAAAGCCGAGGCGCGAGGCATTACTTTCGAGAGCGGTGTGGGATTCTTCACCCTCTTCCACCCACTCCAGTGAGACATTCGCCTTGCCATAAAGGGTTATGTCCGCCATGGCAGCCGCGGGCGCCAAACTGGTCGCAGCTACAAACATACGCAAAAAAGAATTTTTCATAATTTCTCCAATAGAATAACTGCGGCGACACATTCAGATGTAACGTGACGACGCGCTGGAATATAAGGATGAAAGATGACAATTAAATGACAACGCGGTCCGATCTGCAAAAAGCGTTGGAAACATGTAAAACATATAAAAAGAGAGCCATCAAGGCTCCCTTCTGTGTGCTCTAGAGATCGTTAGGAAGCGGCGGGAGCTTCCACGGCCGGAGCTTCAGCCGGTGCGGGAACACGCGGGAACCAAGGGGTTTTGCCGGTCCATACACACCAAGCGCCAACGGCCAATACAATCAATACCAGCACCGCAAACAATATCGCGCCCCATGGCTTTTTCTTCTCTGCGTAGGGATCGACTAGATTACGCTTGGAGCCCGGCGGCAATTTCGCCACTTCAGTCAATTTGCCACCGAAAGGCACATTGATTTTGACCTGCCCGTTCACGGCCCAACCGGATGCGTCGAGAATAGGTCCCAAATTGCGCTGACGCAATTTCAGCCACGCAATAAATACCGACGGACCACTGATCAACAACAGCAGACCGACAAGTCCAAGTGGCATTAACCAGCCCAGGCCAAAAAATGCCTGCAACAACAGCCCTACCGCGGTGGCGATACCGCCCACAGCAACACCCAGCGCGGCTACCACTCCAACGTCAAATTTAGGTTTTGTAACCGCTTTTGGATCGGTAGAGGTTAGGGTTTTTTCCGTCGTGCTTTGCAGCAGAGTTTCACTCGACGCTTCCGCATTAGTGGCACTTTTCGCAGCGCGCTCCTCGACAAAGCGAATCAAACGCTTATAGGGGGAGAAAAACGCTTGCGGAATGCTAATGGGATTTTCGACAAGTTTGGTGATGGTGGCGTCCCAATCTCTACCAGCGCGATCATAAAATACGCCGTTGCGACCGACGAGGAGATAATCGGAGTCGCCGCCCGTAAAAGCAGCGACGATGGTTTTCTTCTCACCGCCTGGACGGGTGCAATCGCAGTATGCGAGAAAACATTTGCTCAAGCCCGCCAGGGCGGCGTGTTTGGCGGGATCGTGCACTTCAATACAGAGATCGCAGGCGCGGCCATCGAGATACAGCGTACCCGCTTCAAAAACGGCGCGACTTTCAACGGCGTAAAACTCTGTGAAATTAACGAAATTATTGAGCAGCGATTTCAGATGCAGACGGAACCGCAATAATTTTTCCACTGCGGCGAACGCGGCAACCCGCGGTTGCACCGCCTGATCCTGCAACACCACTTCCGCCAGCGCCGCCTGTCGCGACTCCTGCAGAATCTGGCGGATGCGCTCCGGCGACAGGGCTGCCACGTCCTTGCCCGCCTCTGCGGACAACCACTGCTGATATGCATCAAAACGCTCTTTCAGCGCTTGCCACTCAGCAAAAGTTAAAGACGTTTTCTCCCCTTCTAGTGGAACCACCACCGCCTTCTTGAATTGATTGAGCGCGGCTTCCCAAGCGGGGTTCACTCCTTCCGTCAACGGCAGCACGGCATCGGTAGACACAAGTGCGATGGGAAAGTCGGCAAATTCGTGGCAGTCGGCGGACAAAGATTCGATGGACAATGCCGTCCAAGCGGCTTCGGGTTGATTGAGCTGAGCAATGGCGCGACTGTCGAAGCGGCTGGCTCGGCAGCGGGCGAAATAGTCGTCGATTTTGCTGCGCACGGCCGAGAGTGCCGCGTAAGCGCTCTGGCAATCCACGGAATTGACCCAGTCGACTTTGCCCTGTTCCAGCCACGCAGCGCGTGCGGCCACGGCGGCGAAAAATTTTTCCACTGCCGCCAGATCGACGCCGGGTTTGCCAGAAACATCGATGATGTCCGGGAATGCCGCCTGAATTTCTCCGATGAGCACTTTCAGGGCTGGATCATCGGTGGAGCTGGCCAAAATAATGCCGTCGCCATTTAAAGGAGCGACTTGTATCGCAGCCTGCTGCGCCTCAACATCGGCCAGAGTGATGACACCTTCTGAAGATTTGCCGAGGAAATTCAACATGGTTTGGGCGCTGGCTAGAATCGCCGCGCCATCGGGATCGGCATCATTTAATTCTGCCAGAGGAATTTCCGCCGCGGGCTGCAACAGCAGATCTGAATTCTTCAAGCATCTCGTCGCCCAGGTCACCGCCTTGACGACTTCCGGTAGGCGGATCCGGCCATCGTTGTCGATATCGATAAGCTTCAGAGTTTTGGTGTCGAAGAACAGACCTTGAACGGGACAGGCGAGCGCGGCCCAGAGCTTGGGATCCAGTTCATTTAAATGTCGCAGGTCTTCGCCAGAACGCAAAAGAACTTGATCGAAGCCGCCGATGCGGGAAAAAAGCCAGGGGTAGGAATTGCTCATGCAAATATCCGTCAGGGGGTCGAGGAAATTTCCGGCATCATAATCCGGGATTTTGCGTTTTGTCACCAAGGCGTAGCGCGCCAATGCGACAACTTGATCAAGGGTTGATGCATATCAGGATTGCAGGCTTTCCTCCCACAGCTTATCCAGGCGTTTTTCCGACACTGGCACTCGCGTCTTCAGCGTCTGGGCAAATAACGACACCCGCAATTCCTCCAGCATCCAGCGGAATTGTTGCCACTGGCTGTGCTGACGATAAACCGCATCGCCATCTTTTTGCAGGCGAGCCTGATGCTTTTCCCAATATTGTTGCAGTTGTCGACTGCCGACTTTGTCCTTCTGAATATCCATGGGGGCTTTTTCCAAACGCAGCAAAATTGCTTTCAAATAGCGTGGATATTGCTCCAACCACTCCCAGGGTTCCTGACTCACAAAGCCCTTGTAGAACAAATGATCGAGCTGCTGCTGAATATCCGCAAATGTTGCGGCAAGCGCCAAAGCATTAGCGGTTGATTTCATTTTTTTGCGGATCTGTACCACCAAATCCAATACTTGCAACAGCCAGGTTTCATATTGGTTGGCCAGCGGCACCAGCGTATTTTTGCCACGGGCAACCGCCGCAGCAAAGGCTTCCGCATCGCGCGGCAGAGCAAATCCTTCGAGAAAGGCTCGATAAACAGCAGCGTTGATCAGGTCCTGCACCACTTCATCGCGGCGGCCGAGATTCATGATGCTCAGTGCCATATCCTTATTTTTCAATAAATCCTTTTGTAGATATTTAACAGTCGTTGCCAATTGCGTCTGCAACAGCGCCACCACTCCGCGTACGCTGTGCTGCTGAGCTTCCAACGGATTATCCAGCAGGCGTAAGGCCACACCCTGCTTTTCCACCACCAGCGCGGGGAATGCGCGCACCTGCACGGGGCCGCGTTTTAATGTGCAAGACGTTTCCAGCGCGCCGAAGTCCCACTGGGTGATGGCATCGCGCTCAATATTTTCGCCAACTTTTTGCAAGGTGTTCTGCACATGGCCGCGATAGCGCTCGCGCAGGGTTTGCAGGTCGCGACCGCGATCGAGAATTTTGCCGCGTTCATCCAGTACCTGAATATTCATCTGGTAGAACGGATCCAGCTCGACACCCTGCCAGAGATCTTTGGGCATGGGCTTGCCCAGCAGACGCTCCAACTCGTGTTGCAATGCCTGCAACAAGGGTTGGTTGCCCGGTTTCAGCCTCGGCATTATCTGGTCGACGTAATGCGGCACAG
>JBQGED010000026.1:0-2124 GCA_052039425.1 Sphingobacterium griseoflavum
GGCGGACCTGCAGCATTTCTACGTGAATTCCCGGGCGATCCGCGACAAGCTGGTGACCCACGCCGTGCGTCAGGCCTATCAGGATGTGCTTTACCATGGCCGCCATCCCGCCTATGTGTTGTATCTGAGCCTCGACCCTGCGGTAGTGGATGTGAATGTTCACCCTACCAAGCATGAAGTGCGTTTTCGTGACTCACGGTTGGTCCATGATTTTCTGTTCAGCTCCTTGCATAAGGCGTTGGCTGATGTCAGGCCGGATACCGCGAGCGCCGCTGCGCCGGCCGTCTGGCAGGCGCCAGCCCCTACGCTGCAGATCGCGCCGGAACCGCGTCAGGCGCCCTTCAATTTTTCGCATTACCGACCCGAGCCGGTAGCGCCGGCGGGTTTTGGTGTTGCCGAACAGTTGCAGGTGTATCGCCAGCTCACCGAGCCCGCAGCGGCTTTCCAGCCGGTTATCGACCGCGAAATCAATGCGAACGAAGACCAGCAGGTGCCGCCTCTCGGTTTTGCGTTGGCACAACTGAAAGGCATCTACATTCTGGCGGAGAACGCCCAGGGGTTGATTCTGGTGGACATGCATGCGGCGCATGAGCGCATCACCTATGAGCGCATGAAGTGCCAGTACGATGTGAACGGTATCCAATCACAGCCTTTGCTTGTGCCCCAGTCCATGGCGGTCAGCGAAAAAGAAGCGACCTACGCGGAAAATAATCTTGAGGTGTTCGCGCAGTTGGGTTTTGTGCTGGAGCGCATGGGCCCGGAGACCCTGCTGGTACGCCAGATCCCGGTGCTGCTGCATCGCGCCGATGTGGAGACTTTGGTGCGTGATGTGCTGGCGGACCTTATCGAGCACGGCCAGAGCCAACGTATCAAGCAGGAGATGAACAGCGTGCTTGGCACTATGGCCTGCCACGGCAGCGTGCGGGCAAATCGCAAACTCACCATTCCGGAAATGAACGCCCTTTTGCGCGATATGGAAGCGACTGAGCGCAGCGGCCAGTGCAATCACGGCCGCCCCACCTGGGTGCCGCTGACTCTGACGCAGTTGGATAGTCTGTTTATGCGGGGCCAATAGTGAAACCTCTGGCCATCGCCCTGATGGGCCCCACTGCTGCAGGCAAGACCGATCTCGCCATCGCGCTGCACGAGCGGATGAGCGCCGACATCATCAGCGTTGATTCCGCGCTGATTTATCGCGGTATGGATATAGGCACGGCCAAGCCGACACCTGAGGAATTGCGCCGGGCGCCCCACAGACTCATCGATATCTGCGATCCCGCCGAGGCCTATTCAGTTGCGGATTTTGCCTGTGATGCGCGGGCCGCCATAACCGAAATCGTCGCCAGCGGTCGCATACCGCTCCTGGTCGGCGGCACCATGCTTTATTTCAAAGCGCTGCTCGAAGGACTCTCGCCGATGCCGCCGTCGGACCCCGCGATTCGCGCGGCCATAGAGATAGAAGGACAGGCGCGCGGATGGCCTGCGTTGCATGCGCAATTAGCGGAAGTCGATCCGGTGTGTGCCACACGCCTGCATCCCAATCACTCCCAGCGCATCAGTCGGGCTCTGGAGGTGTATCGCATATCCGGCAAACCTATGAGTGCCTGGCAGACGGGCGAGGGGGATGGATTGCTGGATTCCTACCGCTGGGTTCAGATCGCCATCGCACCACAAGAGCGCACCGTGCTTCACCAGCGCATCACCCTGCGATTCGACAAAATGCTGGAGCTGGGCTTTATTGAAGAGGTGGAAGCTCTTTATCAGCGTGGCGACCTGCACGCGGATATGCCATCTATTCGCGCCGTGGGCTACCGCCAGGTTTGGCAATACCTGGCCGGAGAGTGTGATAAGGCTACTATGCGGGAGCGCGGTATTGCGGCGACTCGGCAACTCGCCAAGCGACAATTAACTTGGTTGCGCGGTTGGCACGGTTTGAGCTGGGTAAATACCCTGGATGCACAGGGACAACCATTGGAATTCGAGGAAATTTTCCGGCAAACCTTGAATATTGTGGAGCAAAGAGCCATATAATGACGGCCCTCCCTGAACTTTAGGGTGTTCTTTTGTGTCTGTTGAAGCGCTCGTTGCTGCTGCCGACGGTGATAGGGCATTTCAAAAACCAGC
>JBQGED010000027.1:0-1709 GCA_052039425.1 Sphingobacterium griseoflavum
TAATAAGGTTCCATGAGCATATCCTGTGTTACTCGAATTAGCTAAGAGTAGCGCCATCTCACCAAAGCGCAATACTGGTTATAAAAACACGTAAAGCAATTTTTCTAATCATCAATCAACTGATACACAACAACGAATAAATCCGCCGGAGATCCGTAAAGCGGGTTTACAGGTTCGCCAAGGTGGAAATTTCCACGGCGCGAGAAAAGTCATCACAAAACAGGAGTTTTTGGTTCAGCGAGGGAGTTATGCTTGAAGACATTCAGGGTGGCGATTTTGATTCTCTCTCCGCAGATGAATTGCGCTACCCACGCCGCATCAACAATGCTATAAAGAGCAGCTTTGTAAAACCCACATTACCCCATGCGCAGAGAGGCTTGCATGAAAATAAATTATCAAAAGACAAGCCATTTCTTTCTGATGTTCGGTCTGTTGCTGCTCGCCATCAGTTATTTTCTGTTTAATTTTGAGCATCTGTTATTAAACCTAGCGATGTACGCCATACTGACGGTGGGATTCGCGCTGAATTTGATTGCGGTGTTACGCAGCTTCCGATAAGTCATATCCCTTCCCGCCCTCAACAGAGCAACGCAAACCACATCACACTTTTCAAAAACCACCGCAAGCAATCAGTGATTGGGTGCTCACTGCCTATTCCCCGTCCCTACCTTCTAGGTTAACGAAGTCGTATAACTGCTGCGCAGCATAATAACGATCAGGAGGGGACGACATGAGGTATGTTTTGCTATGCAGCGCCGCAGTATTGCTGGCGGCTTGCGGGGGTCAGGAGCCGGTGGGAACCACATCCAGCAGCTCATCCAGTTCTACCAGCTCTTCGAGTTCAAGTTCGAACAGTTCAAGCTCGAGTTCTAATTCGGGGTCCACCAGTTCCAGCTCTACTTCAAGCTCAGGCCTTTCGAGTTCGAGCAGCTCCAGTTCCAGCGGTTCCGGCGATGGCGAGCCTGTCCCGGGGGCACTGACAAACGCGGTTTGGGAATTGCGTTATGTGGAAAATGAGCTTGGCATCCGCCGGGCCAGCAATATTCCGATGACGTTGCGTTTTGATGAAGACAGACAATTGGAAGGCACCACGGCTTGCGGGTCTTTTTCTGCGAGTTATTGGGTTCGCCACGGCGCTATGGGTTTTGATCAAGCGCCTGAGGTGCCGCTCAATTGCGTGCCGAATCCTTGGTCGTTGTTGGAGCGGGATTATTATGCCGCGTTAAATAATGTGGCCCGTTTTGCCGCCAGTGAATCCGAGCTGAAATTATTTACCAGCAACAATTCCACTGTCGTTTACGAGCCCGCTGGAATTAAATGCGCAACGCCGAAATTCGTCGACGGCCAAACCACTCAGAATCTGTCACCCCCTTGGACGCCGGTAACTGTGTTGCTGGAAACTGATGATCTTTCGGATGAATTTATTCAGGGCCTGCAGACGGATTACCTCGATCTGGAATTTCGCAGTGCGGAGGTTTGTGGGCCCGGTCAGATTGTCGTGTCAGTCAATCGTATGACGCTGGAATATCTGCGCTGCCGCAGCGATATCTCCACCATCACTTATCAATGAGCACGCAGGGAATCAACCTATGAAAACGCTTTCTATGCAAAATTGGACGCGCCGTCGATTGCTGCAAGCTACAGCGCTGAGTGCTGGCGTTGCGCCATTTATGCCGATAAATGCCTTGCCAGCACCGCCGCGCAAGCGG
>JBQGED010000028.1:0-2448 GCA_052039425.1 Sphingobacterium griseoflavum
CTGCGCAATTTGTTGTTGGACAGCTTTGCTTTCCTGCTCAAATTGCGCTGTGGTTTGCACCAGATAGCCGACGCTTTCGCTGAACACCTGTAGCACTTGGCCGATGATGTCCTCGGATTCTTTCACCGCCCGCGCTTCTTCCGCGGAAAAATGCTCTGCCGCTTGCGCCATCTCCTGCATGCCTTTCACTACCGCCTCAGTGCGCTCAGCGATTTTTTTTCCGGTGTCGTCGGACATGGTGGAGAGCTTGCGGACCTCATCGGCAACCACGGCAAAGCCGCGCCCGGCGTCGCCGGCGCGGGCCGCTTCGATGGCCGCGTTAAGGGCAAGTAGATTGGTTTGTGATGCTACGTGGGAAACATTGGTCGCCATGTTTTTCAGTTCGTCGGAAAAGCTGGTTATCTCCTTGATTTTGCCAAACAGATGTTTTTTCAATGCCATACTTTCGCGCAGGCCTTGCAGCATCAGGCCCAGATCATCGCGGCCTCGTGCCAGAAGTTCGACCACGTTGTGTTGGTTATGCGCCTGCTGGCCGTTTAGCACTGCGCCTAATTGTTGGTGAATCTGCGCAAAATTATCCGCAAGTTGTGTTATCGCGTCCGTGGACTGAGCTCTAACTTCGCCGATTTGACTTGTCCACACGGGCAATACCGCCTGACATAATTCGGGCAGTGCTTGTTTACGAATGTGTTCTTCCGTTAAGGTCTGCAGGGCATGGTGATGTTCACGCGCTTGTTGCTGCAGGCTCTGTTGCAGGGATTTGTGCAGCAGTAACGCGACAATAATGACTGGCAAAATCGCCGTAATCGCGATCCAGTAACTCGCGAAAAATACGGCCATTAAAGCAAGGATCAAACAGAGTGCGCTGGCGAGCGCGGGAATGATGAGAACTGAGCCCGTGCCGGGCGTATTCCATTTATTTAAAGTATTCAGCATATATCTCCCTGTCAGGATTGCGCGCTTTCTTACATCTGCTAATTGCAGGCCGATCAACTATTCGATGGGATTTATCGAAACATTCATCGGCATAAAAAACGCTGCTGGGCTTTGTATTAATAAAGGTTCGAAAAATACAAATTGCGCCCCGGGGTACATGCTTCCTGAATACGCTTTAAACGGCGCAGGCTACTGCCATCCGGCAGAGCAACATCAATAGTTCACAAGATCATTTTTCTGTTAGTGAATAATCAGTATTGGATAAATGTGACGAGTTACCTATCGGTCATCATTTCTTTTGAAGTCAGAAAAGGATGATTCCTTGTAGGGATTGATTTACACGCTATGTCGAGCGCAGGGCACGCTGGCGTGCAGGTCAGCGGGGGCATTGGCGGATGAAAAGGAATTGCTACAGGAGGGGAAGCTCGGCACAAACACCTTATTCAAATAAGCTTTAAACGCCCTTAAGATTCAATCAATTCGTGGCGCAAGGCATAGCGGATTAAATCGCTGAGTGAATCCAGAGAGAGTTTTTTCATCAATCGGAATTTATGGGTGCTGACGGTTTTCGCGGAAATATGCAGCTGGTCACCAATTTCATTGACGCTTTTTCCCGCGGCGAGCATTAGAAATATCTGCAATTCCCGCTCACTTAATTTTTTGTGCGGTGCAGCGTCGGCATCGGTGGATGGATTAAATAATAAATCTGAAGCGACATCGGCCGAAACGTAATGGCTGCCCTGCGCGCAGCGGCGGATGGCGGCAAGCAATATTTCCGGTTCGCTATCTTTCGTAATATATCCCCGAGCACCCATCTTGATTGCCTGGCGGGCAATCTGACTTTCACTGTGCATAGAGAACACCAGGACCGGAAGTGCTGGAAAACGTTTGCGAATGGTTTTGATCAGCTCAGTGCCACTCAGTCCCGGCATATTCATGTCCGTCAACACCAAATCTATTTGGTCATCGCCAAGGTGCTGTAGCAATTCGTTGCCGTCTTTGGCTTCTGCGACTAGCTCGATATCCGGTGCAATGGCTACCACTCGGCTCAGTCCTTGGCGCACCACTGCGTGATCATCTGCTATCAACAGCCGAATCATAGGATTACCGAAATGTAATTGTTAATGATGGAATTTTTCGGGCAAAGGAATTGATAACCTGACCGTGGTGCCCTGTCCCAAAATGGTGTCAAAGCGAGCGTTACCACCGAAAGCCAATACGCGCTCGCGCATGCCCATCAGGCCGAATCCAGGTTTGTTGCGCACCACTTTGGTATCGAAACCTTTGCCATTGTCTGCAACCGAAATATAGAGAGTGTTATCTTCGCAGTGCAAACTCACACCAACCCGGCTGGCTTGCGCATGGCGGGTAATATTGGTGAGCGATTCCTGCAACACGCGAAACACAGCGGTGGCCCGTGCATCATCAAGCAGTAGATCATCCGCAGGTGCATTCAAATCAGTAATGATTCCGCTTCGCTCACCGAATCTTTTCAGCAACCAGTCCACGGAG
>JBQGED010000029.1:0-3726 GCA_052039425.1 Sphingobacterium griseoflavum
AACCAGATAAGTAACGAGTTCCTTAAATCCGAAGCCTTCAAACAGGCTGTTGATTCAACCATTCGGCAGGTAGTGTCGCAGCTTGCTCTTGATGATTTTAAGGTGGGATTGCGTGAGGGGCTTGGCCTTGATGACGGTGGCCCGAATGCCGAGGGCTGAGGCTCCCAACGGGCGAATTACCGGCCGGCGCTTACAGGAGCGCCGCTTAAGGCTTTGGACAAAAAACCCACATTGCGCGCAATGCAACTGCCTCACAGAGTTTCCTCAAGGTTTTGAGTTGGACCATATCGTACCGCTCGCCTTTGCTGGTAAGGATATTGATGAAAACTGCCAGATTTTGTGCGGCGCATGCCATCGCGTTAAATCTGTCGGCGAAGGAAGTGTGCGCGGTGGTGCGACGCCCTTCCCGGATTGGCTGGAGCCTGCAGCGTGTGAATTAACGATTGTTTTCGGGCCGCCGGGTTCAGGCAAAAGTACATGGATCGCAGAGCGAGCAGGGCCTGACGATTTGATTATTGACCTTGATGAGATCATTGCTCGACTTTCGGGTGAACCGCTGTATGCGGCGGAAGGTTGGCTTACACGAGGGCTACAGGCGAGGAACTCGGTTCTCGGTTCTCTGAAAACTGAAAAACGTCGGACATGGTTTATTGCAACGGGAAACGGCCACAAGGAGCGCCAATGGTGGATTGATAAGTTGGTCCCTTCGCAGACTGTCGTTCTGGATGTTGCTGCCGCAACCTGCATCGAAAGGATACTGAAAGACCCGCGTCGACAATGGAAATCAGAAGCGCAAATTAATGCGGTCTATCGATGGTGGGCGATGGAGTTGGGACATGTGGATGAACCCAAACGTAAAAAGAAAGCAGCGCCGAGAGTGCGGCTTCTGAATACCAGAATGAAAACCCTGTAGAGATAGGGGGGGAGGTGAAAAATCTATCGTGCCCCATTTTGGAAACCTCGCCCCCGAACTCAGCCGGAGACTTTTTTCCCTTTTGGGCATTTAGTTAAGTTTTGGCGTTAATTTGAGGGCTAATATTTAACAAATCCCGTTAATAGGGTTAAGTTAACTCGAATAAATGCCGAATATTCAGTGATTTACGCATTTATTTTTATTTAGCTCGGCATTTCGCGGGCCTATGCATTACCTGAGCGACGGGAAGCCGCTCGCGCAGTGCCGGCAACACCATCGCACCAGCACCCTGATTTTTTTCCGAAGAATTCAGCACCAACAGTGCGATTTAAATGCCCCCGATATCGGGGTGTTTAATTGACTGAAAATCGGCACTAACCGAGCATGCACCTTCACCGTGTCGCACTGATAACCTTCGGCTTCTGCTGATAGATCGCCGCGGCCTTTTTGGTTTTATGTTGGCCGGCGTTTTCGGAATCATGGTCTGTGCATCCCTTGTGTTTGATATCGTGGAAGCGAAATTTTTCAGCAAGCCACACGCGATTCCCTTGGATTCGAGCACCAGCCACCCTGGCAGCCTCCAAAAGATCGTCTGGCAGTTCCGCGCCTGTCTTAGTGGCCGCGTCCATTACACGTTGCCATGCGCTATCCAAGGCATTTTTGGTGTATGGAAGGCCGCGTTTGTCGTGCAGGATGAAGGGGCCGCGAATCGGTATAGGGGCACCAGGATAAATGCGGCGGCAATGATTTAGAGCATCCTCGAGGCGGCGGCTCCAGGCCGTAATCTCCGCATTGCTGCCTTTGGTGCGCTTGAGGTACAAGCCCTCTTCGCGGAGATCGGTGGTTTTGTACCCGAACACCTCCCCGCGCCTGGCGCGGCACAGATAGCTTAGTTCCATCGCTGGTGCGAAAACCGGTACACGCATCTTCGCAGCACACACCCACGCCACGGCGTATTCCCAGTCTTCCACATATCGATCCTTTGGTATCTCCTCATTCAGTTTGAGACCATGGCACGGGTTTGGCGGAAATTGCTCATAACTACGCTCCGCCCAGCTCCAAGCGCCACTTAGGTATTGCATGCGGCGGTTAACAGCCACCGGTGCGGTGGCGGCGTCTATATAGCGCTGCAGTTTTGGTTTTGTGAGCTTGTCGACCGGTATATCACCCAGAGTCAAATCGTGGTTTGTGGGTGACCGTATCGGCTCTGCGCATAGAAGGTGGCGGTAGTCGTCGTAATGACGGCGTGTCGAAAAAGCGAGCTTTTTGAAGGTGTTGCTCTCGTGGTATCTGTCCAGCATCCAGCGCAGGTTGCGGGAGTTCTCACTGTGCGTCAGTGCGTTAAACGCTGCGAAAAACTGAGCACGGGTGCAGCTTGTGCCGAGTATGGGAATTTCTGGGCCATAAACTGTCTTGCCGTTCTCCCGGCCGAGATATGGGCGGAACTTGTACCAACCGCGGCGCACTATCACGCCTTTCGGTAACCACTCAGGAGCCTTACTTCTTTTTTGCGGCATGTCCTATCTCCCATTCACCATCGTCCTCTATCTGCGGCTTTTGCCGAACGATCACATGCTCGTCAAGTGCGCGCTGCACGGTCCAGACCTTCCCGGCCGGATTGAGCTCAAAGGGGATACCTTTTGCGGCGAGGTAGCGGATAAGCGCCGGCCGCTGTTTGATTCCCAATCCTTCCATGAGCTCGGTTTCTGTAACGATATTGCTGGCCATAAGCTCGGGATCACTCATCATCTGGAAGGGAGTCGAAGTATCCGACCCCATCAAACCCCAGGCCCTCTTTCGCTGTTGCAGCCAAATCGGCGTCCGACAGCTCATCAAGTGAGTCGCCAAGTTTCGTTGAGGCGACCGCCACCCATTGGGTGACACAGTTAAAAAAACCAACGTACTGACCGCGCAAGCTTGCATAGGCGCCACCCGGATCTTGGAGAGGTGGTAAAGGTCCTCCGGCGTCTTGGATGCGCTTAAAAAATGCCTCAAGGATCTGCGTCAGATCGTTTATGGGAGGAAGTGTCTGATCTCTATTTCTCAAGTACCTCAGAAACACAAGCGCCATCGCATTACCGGTTTTGTATCCCCCGAAATATCCGCCAGTAGCCGGCAACGCCCAATAAGACATTGTTTTTTTGTCGGCGAAGGGTAGATCCCACAAAACAGTTTTCTTGGGGTCCTTGAGTTTGAGTTTGATTACTGCGGCATTTTGGCGAGCAACGATTTGCATGGGTGAACCTCTCTGACGTGGTTGGGGTGGCGCAAGTGTTCGTGCTGTTACGCAATTGTTAAGCAGAAGGGGGTAGGTGCTTTGGCGGGTTTTCGTAAGTGCTTGATTTCACTGGTGCCGCAAAGAGGAATCGAACCTCCGACCTACTGATTACGAATCAGTTGCTCTACCGACTGAGCTATTGCGGCGCGGACGTTACTATAAACCGGCTGCCTGTTTTCTAAAATCCCCCTTCGGCCCAGCAACAGCGGCTGCAATCCTGTGGATCCCTTCACAAACCGGGCTCATCGCGTGGTAGTCTTGCACGCGAAAATTCTGGCGGGTGGGCTGAGGTTGCTGCGCCCGGTCTTTTGTCGTTTACGCTGACGAAGCTATGTTGCTGAGCCTGATTTTATTGCCTTTCATTGGCAGCTTTATCGCTGCCTGCATGCCGGAGGATGCGCGCAATCGCGAAGCGTGGCTGGCGGGTTTTATCGCAGTCTGCGGATTGGTGGTGACATTGTGGTTGTATCCCACCATCGGTGCGGGGGAAGTTATTCGCTACAAGGTGGATTGGATGCCCGAGCTGGGTTTGTAT
>JBQGED010000030.1:0-3056 GCA_052039425.1 Sphingobacterium griseoflavum
GATTGAAGGCGGTGACCGTAAAGCCATGGTTGGCCATGTTGAGAACGAGATTTTCGCCCATAACGGCCAAGCCGATCAGGCCGATGTCTGATAATGGTTTCATAGTGAGATCGAATTCTGTTGTAGGGATGTGAAAAGAGACCCAAACGCCCGGTCAAAATGGGGCGTTAACATACCACCAATCCCGCGCTGATGGAATTGTAAGACCCAATAGGCAGAGGCTATCAAACGCCCCTGCAAGCCCGATCAAACGTGGGCTTCCTACCGCGTTACGCCTGCATCCACGCACAACCAGAAACCGGTCAAAGAAACGTAGCCTGCAGAGGCAATCTGCTGGATTTAGCGTCACAGCCTGTTTATCCTACGCGCCCATCAAAATAAATAAGATCAAGTCTGGGGAGTAAAAAGTGCCAACCAGCGATAGAGTTTCAGGCAGCGCCAACAAGGCCCTGGACAGAACCGCCAAACTCAGTTGGCGCGAAAAAATCGGCTTCGGCGTCGGTGACGCCGGCTTCAATTTTTATTGGGCGATCATCGGCTCCTATCTGGTCTTCTTCTACACCGATGTATTCGGTATCAGCGCGGCGGCGGCCGCCACCATGGTGACCGTCACCAAAGTCGTCGACGCCATCACCGATCCGCTAATGGGCGGCATTGCTGACCGCACCCAAACCCGCTGGGGGAAGTTTCGACCTTATCTGATCTGGGGCGCACTCCCAATGATGGGCGCGGGTATTCTCACCATGAGCACCCCCGATCTCAGCGACACCGGCAAATTGATCTGGGCTTACGCCACCTATAGTTTGCTGATGCTGTGTTACACCGTTTTGAATATGCCGTACAACTCGCTCTCCGCAGTATTAACGGCGGATACCCGCGAACGCAGCAGTCTTAACAGCACGCGCTTTTTCTTCGCTTACTTCAGCAGCATTATCGTCGGAGCCGCGACACCGGAACTGGCGGAATATTTCGGCGACGGTGACCGCTACAGCGCCAAAGGCTGGCAGATGACCATGGTAATTTACGCTGTCATCGCCTCCTGTTTATTCCTGGTGACTTTTTTATCCACCAAAGAGCGCGTGCAACCGCCGGCCAATCAAGAAAAAGTCAACCCGCTCAGCGACCTCAAGGATTTATTTATCTGCCGTCCCTGGCTGATGCTGTTCGTTCTGGCACTGGTATTCATGGTCACCATGACCTTGCGCGGCAGTTCTGCGGCCTATTATTTCCGCTATTTCGTCGAGCGTCCCGATCTGTTGGGCAACTATATCGGCCTGCAGATGGCATGATTAATGGTGGGGGCGCTGGTCGCTTCCACCTTCACCCGCTTTATCGACAAGCGCAAATTAATGATGCTGTTGATGTGTGTGGTCGCCGCTTTATCAGTGGTATTTACCTTTATTCCCAAGCCCTCCCATTTAGGTGTGGTCGATACGCTCTATACCAATACTGAAACGTTGGACGCGGAAAATCTTTTGGGCATCGAGCACCTGGACGGCGATGTCTACCAATGGCTGCGCCACGACAAAATCTTCTGGATCATCAAAAAACGCGTGCCCCTTGAAGAAACCGGCCCGACTCTGCAGTTGGATAAAGCGAAAGGCACCGTCATCAGCGTAATCGTCACTCGCGCAGACGGCTCTCAAAAAGACAGTGCTGATCTGCCGCAAGAAATTGTCTGGATGTTCGTGCTTAATATCCTGATCAGTATCGCCCTCGGCTTTAAACCACCAATTACCTGGGCGATGTATGCGGACGTAGCGGATTACAACGAGTGGAAAAACGGCCGGCGTGCCACCGGCATGACCTTCGCCGCCACGACCTTTTCGCAAAAATTGGGCAGCGCCGGCGGCTCGGCTTTGATGCTCTCCGTGCTCGCTGCCATGGGTTATCAGGCGGGACAAATGCAGGCCGGCGCTTCGCTCAACTCCATTGTTTATATGCAAACTCTGGTGCCGGGCATCTTTGCGCTGTTCACGGCAGCATCGCTGATTTTTTACAACTTGAGCGATGCCAAGGTCGAGATGATTCAGCGCGAACTGAAAGAGCGACAGGCAAAAAGTGAATCGACTTAAGCACTGAGTTTGATAAAAAATTTATGTTAAGGCGCTTCTGGAAAGCGCCTTTTTTCTAACACGGGGTACCTCTATGTTGTTGCAAGCCCAAAATAACGGCGAACGATTTGAATTATTCAGCCCGACAGCCATGCCGCGCGCGGCGGGCTTTTTGTGGAACCGTCACATGATGATCCAAGTAAATTGCCGCGGCTTTACGGTTGCGCAATTTATGCAACCGGAACCGGCCAAATACACCTACGCGCCGAATCTGGAAGCCAAAACCTTTATGCAGCCTGAGCAGCCCTACTACGCGCACCATCCGGGCCGCTTTTGCTATATCAAAGACGAAGAGACCGGCGAAATTTTTTCCGCGCCATATGAACCGGTGCGCAAACAGCTGGATCACTTTAATTTTTCCGTTGGTAAAAGCGATATTCGCTGGACTGTCGAACACCTGGGCATTCGCGTAGAAATGGAATTGAGTTTGCCAACGGATACAGTGGTGGAGTTATGGCAAATTAAAGTCACCAACCTTTCCGGCAAGCCGCGCAAGCTCAGCGTGTATCCCTACGCACCCGTCGGCTATATGAGCTGGATGAACCAGTCCGCCGCTTATCGCGAGGATCTGGGTGGCGTAGTCGCGTCCTGTGTTACGCCCTACCAAAAGGTGGCGGATTATTTCAAAAACAAAGATTTCAAAGACAAAACCTTTTTCCTGTACGACCGCAAACCCAGCGCTTATGAATGCGCCCGCGAAGCCTTTGAAGGTGAAGGTGGATTGCACAATCCGGAAGGCATCCAACAGGAAACACTGAACAACGGCGACGCCCTCTACGAAACTCCTGCGGCCGTACTGCAATATCGCATCGAGTTGGCAGCGCAACAAAGTGAGTCCTACCGCTTCCTGCTCGGCCCCGCATTTGACGACGCGGAAATTATTCGCGTGCGCGATCAGTTTTTCGCTGATACCAATTTCGCGTCCACCAAAGCGCAATACGC
>JBQGED010000031.1:0-5233 GCA_052039425.1 Sphingobacterium griseoflavum
GGGAAAGATCCTTCCAAAGTGGACCGCTCGGCTGCTTATGCCGGTCGTTATGTGGCGAAAAATATTGTCGCTGCTGGCATTGCCGACCGTTGCGAAATTCAGGTTTCCTACGCCATTGGCGTCGCCGAACCAACCTCCATCTCCGTTAACACATTCGGCACTGGCAAATTGAGCGATGCCAAAATTGTTGAATTGATCCGCCAGCATTTCGATTTGCGCCCACGCGGGTTGATCGAAATGCTCGACCTGCTGCGTCCAATCTATCGCGCAACAGCCGCTTACGGTCACTTCGGCCGCGAATTGCCCAATTTCACCTGGGAAAAAACCGACAAATCCGAAGCCTTACGCAAAGCTCTTTAATTTCGCACATTTTAACAGCGTGGCATTTTTGCCTTCTAATACCGCGCGATATTTTTAGGAACTGGTCATGACATTTACAGATTACAAAGTTGCCGATATCAAACTCGCCACCTGGGGTCGCAAAGAAATTCAAATTGCCGAAGGTGAAATGCCCGCATTGATGGCGCTGCGAGAAAAATATCGCGCGGAGCAACCTTTAAAAGACGCGCGCATTATGGGCTGCATTCACATGACAATTCAGACTGCAGTGCTGATTGAAACCCTGGTCGCTTTAGGTGCAGAAGTGCGTTGGTCATCGTGTAATATTTTTTCCACGCAGGACCACGCCGCTGCGGCTATCGCCGCCGCTGGCATTCCCGTTTTTGCCTGGAAAGGTGAAACCGAAGAAGAATTCTGGTGGTGCATCGAGCAAACCATTTTGAAAGATGGCAAACCTTGGAACGCCAATATGATCCTGGACGATGGCGGTGATTTGACTCAGGTCGTGCACGACAAATATCCGGAAATGTTGCATCACATTCACGGCATTTCTGAGGAAACCACCACAGGTGTGCATCGCTTGTTGAAAATGATGGAGGACGGCTCTTTGCGCGTCCCAGCCATCAACGTCAATGACGCCGTTACCAAGTCAAAAAACGACAACAAATACGGCTGTCGCCACAGTTTGAATGATGCTATCAAACGCGGCACTGACCATTTGCTGTCCGGTAAAAAAGCTCTGGTGATCGGTTATGGCGATGTCGGCAAAGGTTCCGCCGCCTCTCTGCGCCAGGAGGGCATGATCGTAAAGGTCACCGAGATTGACCCTATCTGCGCCATGCAAGCTTGCATGGACGGCTATGAAGTGGTGTCACCTTATAAAAATGGTGTCAACACGGGCCGCATTGACGATATCGACAAAGATTTATTGGCTAAAACCGATCTCGTTGTCACGGCAACCGGCAATATCAATGTGTGTGACGCCGCCATGCTGCAATCCCTCAAGTGCGGTGCAGTCGTGTGTAACATCGGTCACTTTGACAATGAAATTGACACCGCTTTTATGCGCAAAACCTGGGAATGGGAAGAAATCAAACCTCAGGTTCACAAGGTGTATCGCGACAAGTCAAAACATGATCATTTGATCCTCCTTTCCGAGGGGCGCCTGGTCAATCTCGGCAACGCCACAGGCCATCCTTCACGTATTATGGACGGCTCATTCGCCAATCAGGTCCTCGCACAAATTTATTTGTACGAGCGTAAATTTGCCGATCTCTCAGAAGAAGAAAAAGCCAAACAACTGTACGTTAAAGTGTTGCCAAAAAAATTGGATGAAGAAGTGGCGAAAGCCATGGTGGAGGGATTTGGTGGCGTGCTTACCCGCTTGCGCCCGGAGCAAGCGGAGTATATCGACGTTGATGTGGATGGACCTTACAAGCCGGACAGCTACAAATACTGATTGAGCAGAATCTTATGAACGACGAATTCCGTCTGAGTTTTGAATTTTTCCCGCCCAAAACCGAACACGGCAGGAATAATCTGGTGGAAGTGGCGCGCGAGCTCAACCATTTTCAACCGGAATTTTTCTCGGTTACCTACGGCGCCGGCGGCTCTACCCGAGATAACACCAAAAATATCGTGCAAACCTTGATGGATTTGGGTTTATCCGTAGCGCCGCATTTGTCTTTCGGTGGCGATGATGAGGCGACCATTCTGAAGCTACTGCAGGAATACGAAACCATGGGCGTCGCGCGCATAGTCGCTTTGCGCGGCGATCGTCCGTCCGGCATGGGCGGCGGTTCGCAGATGGTTTACGCCAATCAACTGGTGGCTTTTATTCGCGAGCATTTTGGTGAGAAATTCCATTTGGAAGTCGCGGCCTATCCGGAAATTCACCCGGAGGCCAACAGCTATGACGATGACGTCCGCTATTTGAAAGGAAAATTCGACGCGGGAGCGAATTCGGGCATTACCCAATATTTCTTTAACCCCGACGCTTATTTTTATTTTATTGAGCAGTGCGCGCGCGCCGGCATAGATCAGCCCATAGTGCCGGGCATTATGCCCATCACCAATTTCAAAAATCTGTCGCGTTTCAGCGATAACTGCGGTGCGGAAATTCCGCGTTGGGTGCGCAAACGCCTCGCGGCCTATGGCGAGGATATGGAAAGCATTAAAGCTTTTGGCCTGGATTTGGTGAGCGAATTGTGTGAAACCCTGCTCGACAATGGTGCTCCCGGTTTGCATTTTTACACCATGAATCAAACCGAACCCACAGCGACCCTGCTGCGCAATCTCGGCCTGGACCCGCAGTGATATGCGCGTACCGCGTCTCTATATAAATGCGCCGCTGCAGGCGGGCAGCACCATGCAATTGGACGAGCCGCAGAGCCACTATCTGGGCAAGGTTCTGCGCATGGAGACCGGTCGCGAATTGATCGTGTTCAATGGCGACGGGCGGGAATATTGCGCAGTTGTCAGCAAGGTGGACAAACGCGCGGTGGAAATACAAGTGGAGAGCGGCACCGGCGTCAGTCGGGAATCACCGCTGCACACCCATCTCGCCATAGGTATTTCCCGCGGCGAACGCATGGACTGGGTGTTGCAAAAAGCCACGGAATTGGGCGTCACCCAAATTACCCCACTGTTTACCGAGCGCACGGAAGTGCGTCTGCAGGGCGAGCGGCTGGAGAAAAAAATGCAGCACTGGCAGCAGATCACCCTCAGCGCCTGCGAACAGTGTCAGCGCAATATCCCGCCGCAATTACTGCCGGCGCAGGACATTGCTGCCTTTCTGCAACAGGCTGATTCTGGCTTGAAATTGGTCTTGCATCATCGCAGTGAACAGACCTTGCGGCAGTTACCCGCTCCCGCGTCCGTCACCTTATTGGTGGGGCCGGAAGGCGGACTGAGTGAACGCGAAATCAACATCGCCATCGGCCAATCCGGCTATTCGCCACTTACCCTCGGGCCGCGTGTGCTGCGCACGGAAACCGCGCCGGTGGCGGCGCTGGTGGCCGTGCAGATGCTATGGGGCGATTTGAGTTAGCCTGATACGCGAGCACTGCTCATAAGATTTTCGACCACCTCTTTAAATCCCTTGCGCGCTTCAATTACCGACGGTCTCTGGTTATGTAAGACGAGATAGCGAGTCAGCGCGGGGTGGTGATCGAGGGCGACAAAACCGGAAGTGCCATTTAGCCCCGCCAACAGTGCCAAATCGGCCATCGACAATTGGTTCCCATGCACAAATAAGCTCTTTTCATTCTTTCCCGCCAAGGCTTTTTCAAATTCGTCATACATCACTTGAATCTGCCGATTTGCGGTGGCGATGCGCTCCTGATCCTGCTGCTCCACCGGCTTCAAGCTTTGGAAAAATAACAGTGCCGCATTAGACGTGAGGTAAAGATCAGCTAAACGATCTTTCAACCGTACCTGGCGGGCGTCGTCTGGATTTGCGGGGATCAGCTTGGGCACTTGGTAATACTGATCCAACCACTCAATGATGGCCGTGGACTCTGGAATCAATCCGCCGGGCGTTTTTAGACACGGGACTTTCCCCAAGGGGTACAACTCGCGATAGCGCTGCCGGGATTCCGGGTCGAAGAGGTCAACCCGGATCTCATTGAACGACACATCTTTTTCATAAAACGCCATTTTGGTTTTGTGGCTGAAAGCGGAAAAGGGATTGCAGTAAAGGTCCATACACTGACTCCTGGTTGATGAAACCGCGCAGGTCTGAGCGGAGAACATGACCGACCAGTCAGTCTAATGATAAATTTACAGCCGTCAAGATGAGTTGTCGTTAAAATGGCCGACCTATGACAACACCCAAATCCAACGCTCAAAGCCGAATTCTGGAAGCCGCTGAATGCCTTATGTTGCAGGAGGGGTTCCACGGCGTGTCCGTCGATCGCATCATCGCAGCGGCGGGGGTGAGCAAAGGTTCGTTTTTCTATCACTTCCCCACTAAAGATTCTCTGCCAGCGGCGCTGCTAGAGCGATTCCTCAATCGCCAAGGTAGCGCCATGGCGGATTTGATGGCGCAAGCGGCAACGACCGACGATCCGCTCGACCGCGCCTGTCGAGTGATTGAAGGTTTACCACCGTTGTTCACCCATGCACTGCAAGGTGCTCCAGGCTGCGTAATGGCAGCTTTCTCCTATCAGCTCAACCAGGATTTTCCCGAACTTACGAACATCAGCCGCGCCGCAATTGACGGCTGGCGGCGCCATTTTGGCGAGCTGCTCGCACCACTCACTGGTGACCAACCAACTCTGCCCAGCGGCGAAGCCCTAGCGGAGCACCTGCTGTGTTGTCTGCAAGGGGCAAGTGTTTTGGCGCGTATCAAAAGCGATTCCGCCGTTGTCGCCGAAGCCGCGCGGCACTTCAATCTGTACTTGACCGCCCTGCTGCGCAGCGCCGGCCGGGCATCTTCCGAAAACACGACAAGCGCGTATACTGGCGCGATTGTTTCACCCCGCCAGGATCTATAAGTGAGCGACGACGCAACTCAATCCAATGACGATTACGTCACGTGGTTTCGGCACTCCTGCCCGTACATAAATGCCCACCGCGGCAAAACCTTCGTCATCATGCTGCCCGGTGACTGCATCGAGCAGAGCAATTTCTTCAACATCATCTCGGATATCGCTCTGCTCAGCAGCCTGGGCGTGCGTTTGGTAGTGGTGCACGGTGCGCGCAATCAAATCGACGAAATGCTCGGCGAGGACGTGGTCTCGCAATTTCACAAAGGGCTGCGCATCACCTCGCGGCAAGACATGGATGCCGTTTTGAAAGCCGTGGGCAGCACGCGCTTTAAACTGGAAGCGCATTTCTCTAACGGTCTGCCGAGCTCGCCCATGTACGGCGCCAAGATCCGTATGCGCAGCGG
>JBQGED010000032.1:0-23374 GCA_052039425.1 Sphingobacterium griseoflavum
CTTTTATTTGCTCGCCCAAATGCAGGGCTTCTACAGCCGCAGCAGGATCTGGCTGTAACGGAATTGTATCTGCCAGGGGATGGCCGACATAAGCCACCGGAACATTGTTGTTGCGATAAAAATCCGCCTCGAACGGCAGCAGCGTTAGCATCAGATCCACTGCCCGGCTGATTTTTTTGATGCGTCCCTGCCGCCACGCCCATACCGACGGGCTCACATAATGCACGGTCTTAATCCCAGCCTGACGCAGGGACAATTCGAGATCGAGATTGAAGTCGGGGGAGTCAATACCGATAAACACCGCCGGTCGCTGTTGCAAAAAATGCTGGCGCAAACGCCGCCGAATCCGCAGCAACTCGGGGAGACGGGCCAAGGGTTCAACCAATCCCATAACCGCCAAGCGATCTTGCGGAAAGAGCGACTCAAAACCTTCGGCCAACATTTTGGGGCCACCAACGCCTTGGAAAAGTGCATTTGGAAAATATTGACGCAATGCGCGCATCAAACCCGCCCCCAATAAGTCACCGGACGCCTCACCCACCACCATTCCGATAATCAAAGGCTGATTCTGCTGCAACATAAGGTAATTAAAGTGTTAACGAACTATTCCGCGAGTGGAGGCCGCCACTGAATTGATAAGGGTTTGCACATGCGCATTGGCACTTGCCTGCTCGCGCAACTCTGCAAGAGCTTCATCCACCGTGAGGCCGCGGCGGTAAAGCGTTTTATAAGCCTGTGTCAAAGCTGCAATATCTTCCCGGGTAAAACCGCGACGTCTGAGCCCCTCAATATTGATATTTCTCGCCGCTGCTGGTGCACCGGCGACCATCATAAATGCAGGAATATCCTTGCCTACCGCCGTGCCCATTCCGGTAAAACTGTGGGCGCCAATATGGCAGAATTGATGCACCAGCGTGTAGCCGCTCAATATGGCCCAGTCGCCTATGACCACGTGGCCGGCCAGAGCGGCGTTATTCACCAGAATGCAATGATTGCCAACGACACTATCGTGACCAATGTGAACATAGGCCATCAACAGATTATGGTCGCCAATAAAAGTGTCACCGCGATCCTGAACCGTGCCACGGTGAACTGTCACGCCCTCGCGAATAATATTGTGATCGCCGATGGTCAAGGTCGTGGGCTCGCCCTTGTATTTCAAATCGGGAGTGGCTTCCCCCAACGTGGTGAACTGATAAATTTTATTGTGTTTGCCAATACGCGTCGGGCCTTTAATCACCACGTGGGATTCGACCGCGGTGCCTTCGCCAATTTCGACGTCAGGGCCTATGACAGAAAAAGGGCCGACGGAAACCCCGGGCGCCAATTTGGCTTGGGGATGGATGACGGCACGCGGATCAATTTCACCATTATTCATAGCAGCGCGTTGTCCTTTCAGGATACTTTGCGGTCCGCACAAAGAATAGTTGCACTCGCGGCCAATTGACCATCGACTTTCGCTACGCAGTCAAATTTCCAGATCCCTCTTTTCTCCGAAAGAATACTCGCTTCGATAAATAATTGATCGCCCGGCACTACTTGCTTTTTAAAGCGCGCATCGTCAATACCGGCGTAGAGATAAATCGAACCATCTTCCGGTGTCTTATTCATGGTCTTGAAACCGAGTACACCACAGGCTTGCGCCATCGCCTCCAGAATCATGACGCCTGGAAAAACCGGATGATTGGGAAAATGTCCGTTAAAAACATCTTCGTTAACGGTGATGTTCTTGTAGGCGACGATGGACTCGCCCTCCTTCAAATCGACCACGCGATCGAGCAACAGGAACGGATAACGATGCGGCAGATAACGCCGAATTTCCTGAACATCCATCATACGACTAACCCCAAATAGAATTTTGTATTGCGACGCCTACACAACCCTGTTAGGCGCGTGAATCTGACAGAAGCCTGTCTACTTATTTTTTGTCGCTATCAGCGGATTGCTGATTGACGATTTTTTCTAACGCTTTAATTCTCTCCACCCATTCGTCAAGCTGCCCAAAGCGCACCGCATTTCTGCGCCACGTGTGCACCTCCTGCACTACGGTACCAGACGAATAAACGCCGTGAGCTGGAATAGACTTGGTAACAACGGTGCTGCCATTGAAATGGACGTTATCGGCGATTTTCAAATGACCGCCTATTCCGACCAGTCCGCCGATAGTGCAATTGGCCCCGATTTCCGTACTGCCGGCAATTCCCGCACAACCGGCAATAGCGGTGTTGCGGCCAATGATGCAGTTATGGGCAATGTGAACCTGATCATCAATAATCACGCCGTCACCAATAATCGTGTCATCTATGGCGCCTCGATCAATGGTGGAACTCGCCCCAATCTCAACATCGTCGCCGATGCACACGCCGCCCAACTGGTAAATTTTGGCCCACCCCGCTTCACTGCGTGCGAAACCAAAACCGTCTGCGCCTATAACAGTGTTGGAATGCACCACAACACGGTCACCCAACACCACATCGTGATATATCACCGCATTCGGATAAATGAGGCAGTCGGCCCCCAAGCGGGTGCCCGCACCAATGACAGCTCCTGACATTATTTCCGTGCCCTCACCGAGAACCACATCCTCAGCAATGCTGCATCCAGGTCCAATGGAAACGGAGGTCGGAATACGGGCGCCGGGATGAACCGCTGCCGTCGGATGAATACCGGGCGCCTGCGGCTGCCGGCGGTTGAACAGTTTTGACACTTTGGCGTACGCCAAATACGGATCTGACACACGAAGTAAATTTAGCCTATCCGGCGCTTCCACAGCATCATGCACAATAACGATTCCAGCCCGGGTATCGTTTAGATAAGACAAATATTGCTTCTTGCTGAGAAACGAAAGGTGATGAGGCTCTGCGCGGGCAAGGTTGGCAATGCCGGTGACCACTACGGCAGGATTGCCGCTCCAGCTCGCCTGAAGGTAGTCCGCAACTTGTTTCAGAGTAAAACTCGTTGTCATCGCCGCCACTGCCCCGATCAGTGTGTATCTATGTAAAAGACAAAGGCCCGAAACCGGGCCTGTCGACACAAGAGATTTTTGCTACGTCGCAAATAAACTGGTTAATTCTACGTCAGTTTTTCTTTGCTTTCGCATCTTTTGCAGGGGCAGCCTTTTTCGCTGCTTCCGCAGCTTCCGCGTTGATCTTGTTCAGCCGTTCCAACACCATGGGTGTGATATCAGCGCTGCCCAAACGATGTACCGCAGCTTTGCTATCAAGAACCAGGTCTATACCCTCAGCAGCCATAACAGCGTTCAGTGCTTTTGAAATGGCGGGCTGCAATCCGTTAAGCAGCTGCATATACACCATTTCCTGACCGCGACTCAGTTTCGCTATGGTTTCGCGCCGATCGTTAGCAACCTCTGTCATTTTCTCCACATGCTCTTTCTTTTTGTCTTCACCCCAGGTCAACCCCTGGTTTTTGCCTTGCTCATCCAGCGTTTTCAATTCCGCTTCGAGATTGTCAAACCTCGCTTTCAAAGCCGCATACTCGGCATTTTTTTCCAGTTGTGCCATACCACCTTTGCCCGCTTCGGAGCCGAGAATCAGTGCCTCCACGTCAAGCACTGCGACCTTTGTCGCGCCAGCTGCATAAGCCAATTGGGCCAAGCCCAAAATGAGTCCCGCCAACAGTATTCTGACTGACATCATATTTCACACTCCTAAAAGTTTTGTAATACCGCAGTCAGCCCCAGGCAGCAGCGGATGTGTTTGGATCATCACACCTTATAAAGGTGCGGCCAGAGAAAACTGAAATGCTTCGCGATCATCGCCTTCGTTGTGCTTCAAGGTCTTCGCAAGGCTAAACGTCAGCGGCCCCATTGGCGACAGCCAATTCAAACCTATGCCAATCGAAGCGCGTAATTCATCTGCATCAAAGCTGGTGCAGCTGATTTGCGTCTCAGCACATTCAGTATCGAACACGTTCCCCACATCCAGGAAAAGTGAAGTCTGGAAAGAACGTTGATCGTCAATGAATGGCAGCGGGAAAATCAGCTCCGCGCCAAATTCCACCAACATATTGCCGCCAAATGCACGATTTCGGGTATTGACTGTGGTGTAGGAGCGCATGAGCTCACCGGGTTCGCACGATTGTCGCCCCATATAGTCGACGAGCGCACTGTCACATAAGACATATGCATTGCCGAACCTATCATGGGTATCCTTGATCCCATCTCCGTTGCTATCACGCGCCACATAATCCGTAGGTTGGCTATTGTAGAAACCGGGCGCGGAAGCTTGTGGGCCGAGAGAACTGCGGCGAAAACCACGCACAGAGCCAAAACCACCGGAGTAGAAATTTTTGAAGAATGGCAGGCGATCCATATCGCCGTAACCATCACCATAACCCAGGGAAGTGCGGAAGCGCATTGTCAGGGACTGAGTCAAAGGCACGTATACCTGACCGTCATATTGCGCGGTAAAGTATTCGAGATCACTACCAGGCACAGTTATATCCAGCGACAGCGTCTGTTTGCTGCCTCGGGTGGCGAGAATGCCGCGATTCAGAGTACTGCGCAGCCAGCTCAATCCCAGAGTGAAGGTGTCGAATTCATCGCCGTTGAGATCGACAAATCCGGGGGGTGTACTGGTGAGCATCTCCGCAGTAACCAGCCCTGTCGGTAAACTTACGTCCTCAATAATGCCATCAGGGTACTGGCGGAAATTCGCAATATCCTGCTGCCGCACATACTGAGGATAATTGCTCAGGTCCAGATCAAATGGTGTACGACGAATTTCCTGTACCGTATAACCACCGGTTTTAACGCTTAGGTGACTGTAGCCCAAAACATAATTGAGACGTTGAATTTCGGAAATTGGATAACCAAAGCTGAAATTCAAACCGTAAGTATCGGTGGTGTATGACGCGACGTTGATCTTGCTATAGTCACGGGCGCTGTAATAAAGACTAATACCGCGGTTGACGCCGTCCGGAGTGAAATAGGGATCGACGTAGGAAAAGTTGTAGAGCGTTTGATACTGGCTGTGGTTAACGGAAATACCTACCTGCTTGCCACTTCCTTGCCAATTGTTATGCTGCAGAGATGCTCCCAGCAGGAGCCCATACCCCTGGCTGTAGCCGATGCTGGCGTTAATTGAGGCTGACGGCTGCTCTTCAACGGTATATTCCACATCAACCAAGTCGGATGTGCCGGGTACGTCCTTTTTCTCAACATTCACTTCTTTGAAAAAACCCAGGCGCTCGAGCCTGACTTTGCCTTGATCGATTTTGGCATTGGAAGCCGAAGCACCTTCCATCTGCCGCATCTCCCGCCGCAGTACTTCATCTTGAGTTTTGGTATTACCGCGGAATTCAATTCTCCGTACATACACCCGCTGAGACGGGTTGATCAGGAAGGTAACATCCACAGTTTTATTTTCAGGATCCGGTTTCGGAATCCCTTTAACTTCGGCGTTGGTGTAGCCGGCGTTGCCAAGCAAAGTGGTCATGAACTCAGAAGTTGAGGTCATCAAACCTTGTGAAAAGGTTTCACCTTCACGCAATAACACCAAACGCCTGAAGCGCTCTTCAGGTACGATCAATTCGCCGGCAAGGTCAATATTTTTGACGGTATAAATATCACCCTCATGAATATTGAGGGTGATATGCACGGATTTCTGATCCGGACTAAGCGATACCTGCGAGGATACGACCCGAAAATCGAGATATCCGCGATCGAGATAGTAGGATTCCAGCTTTTCAATATCGCCTTTTAATTTCTCCCGTGCATAGCGATCATCACTGGTGATCCAGGACAGCCAGCCGGTGGTATCCAGCTCGAACAGTTCCAGTAATTCCTTATCACTGAACACTTCGTTACCGACGATATTGATGTGCTTGATGGCTGCAACTTTGCCTTCATCCACCTTCACTTCCACTTTTACCTGATTGTGAGGCAAGTCGACGATATCGGCTGTCACCTCCGCAGAATAACGACCTTGCGCAACATATTGACGCTCCAGCTCGTTCAGAATGCCGTCCAGGGTACCACGCAAAAAAATCTGACCTTCTGCAAGATCATTTTTTTTCATTGCATCCATCAAGGCTTCGGTTTTGATCGCTTTGTTACCTTCGATCGTAATCGAACTGATGGTCGGGCGTTCTTTAACCCGGAAGATAACGACATTGCCATCTTGCAATACCTGAATATCGTCGAAAAAGCCTGTGGAAAAGAGCGAGCGCACAGCGGTGCGGATGGATTCGGTGTCGGCAAAATCGCCTGATGCAATCGGCAGCGCGGCAAAAACCGGACTTGCAGAAACACGCTGAAGTCCTTCAACTCGGATGTCTTCGATGCGAAAACTGCTTGCATGAACTGGGCTGGATAAACTGATAGCCAGGGCGATCAAACACGATTTCTTCTTGAATTTGGCAAGATGTTTCACAGACTAATGAATCTTCTGATTAGAAATTTATTGTTAAAGCGCGAGCCGCCGCCCTGGTACGACAGGCTTACAATCGTAATAAGTCGTTGTAAAAAGCCATCACCATTACACCCGCAAGGATCACCAGCCCAAGACTATAACCAAACATCTGGACTCGCTCCGAAAGCGGGCTACCTTTGATGGCTTCAGCGATGGAATAGAGAATATGTCCGCCGTCCAAAACGGGGATTGGCAGCAGGTTCAGAACCCCCAGATAAACACTGAGAATCGCAAGAAATTCCACAAAATACACCAGACCTGCCCTGGCGTGATCGCCCGCCACTTTAGCAATGCCGATAGGGCCGCTCAAGTTTTTCGTGGAAATTTCTCCGACCAGCAGTTTTTTCATCGAAACCAAAACAAACTTGGAGGTTTCCCCGGTGCGCTCCAGGCCGTACCAAATCGCCGTCAATGGGCCGTAACTTTCTCTGCGAATCAGCTCATCAGGCCAGGGGCCATACCCAAGCGCGACGCCGATTTGCCCTGCTTGAGATCCGTCCTCCAGTGTTTTTAACACCGGTGTCACATTGATGTTCTGCAATTCGCCGTTACGCAGCACAGAGATATTTAAAGTTTTGCCGGCAGATTCGCGGATGTAACGAATCACCGCATCGACTCCCTGCACCGTCTCGCCATTCACTGTTTGCAGCACATCCCCCGCATGCAATCCCGACGTATGCGCAGGGGCTCCAGGCTGGGCCTCACCAAATATCACTGGGCGTATATAAAAGTCGAAACCTAGACCGTCTGCGGGATCGGGATCACGCAGGTCGCTCAACCAATTTTGCAGCGGGATGTCGAGGTCGTAAAAAAGATCGGAATCGGGATGGCTGACGCGCAATTCTAACGTACCGGTTTCACCCAGCCGCAGGAAAAGCCTCTCCATAACCGCCTGGGAAGTCGGAGTCCGAACACCATCCACCGCAATAATTTCCTGGCCTGGCTCCAAACCTGCTCGCTGGGCCAAAGAACCTTTTTCAACAGCACCCACGACGGGAGCAACGCCGATGCTGCCCGAAAATATCAGCAGCACGGAAAAAATGATTAATGCCAATAAAAAGTTGGCAAGCGGGCCAGCGCTGAGAATAGCGATCCTTTGCCAAACGGTTTTGCTGTTATAGCTGAGATGGCGCTCCTCCGGCGCAACTTCTACCTCGCGCTCATCCAGCATCTTCACATAACCGCCAAGGGGAACTGGAGCCAGCCCAAACTCAGTGCCTTTGCGGTCACGAAATGACCAGACCGGAGTACCCAGCCCTATGCAGAAGCGCAGGACTTTGACACCACATAAGCGCGCGACATAAAAATGACCGAACTCATGCACGCTGACCAAAATAAACAGCGCCACAAAAAATCCGAATAAAGTCTGGAGTAAATCCATAGGTGTCACCTGATCACTATCACAATGCGACTCGCCGGCTCTCAGCCAGGGCGTCCACCGCCATTGTCCGGGCGCGTTGATCCGCGTGGATTACACAATCCAGATCGCGCGGCTCCCATACCTCCCATGCCTGCATGACGCTATCCACGGTTGCCGCAATCTGCGGAAAACGGATGCGCCCAGCAAGGAACTCTGCAACCGCTATTTCATTAGCCGCATTGAGTGCCACTGGAGCGGTTCCACCGCTGCGCATCGCAGCAATTGCAAGGTTTAGGCACGGATAGCGTTCGAGGTCCGGCGCGCCGAAGCTCAGACTGCCGAGCTGCAAAAAGTTCAGGCTGGCTACTTTATTTTTAATACGTTCCGGCCAAGCGAGACAGTTGGCAATCGGAGTTCGCATGTCCGGCTGCCCCATCTGGGCGAGCACTGAGCCGTCGAGAAACTCCACCATCGAATGGATGATGCTCTGCGGATGCAAAACCACATCTATCTGCCCCGGATCAGCATCGAAAAGCCAGCAGGCTTCAATGAATTCCAGTCCTTTGTTCATCATGGTGGCCGAATCAACAGAGATTTTACGCCCCATGCTCCAATTGGGATGCGCACATGCCTGTTCCGGTGTAAGCGCGCCAAAAGCACTCAAGGGCAGATCTCGGAACGGACCACCCGAACCGGTGAGAATAAGGCGTCGGACACCCGCTGCGGCCAAACTGCTAAAAGGTTGGGGCAGGCATTGAAAAATCGCATTGTGTTCGCTGTCCACGGGCAACAATTGCGCCTTGTGCTGACGCACTGCATCCATAAATAGGCGCCCCGCCATTACCAGCGACTCCTTATTGGCCAACAGCACACGCTTGCCTCGCCTCACCGCCGCCATGGTCGGCACCAATCCGGCCGCACCTACAACGGCGGCCACCACTGTGTCTACTTCACCTGTGCTTGCTATTTCGCTAAGCGCTTCGGCACCGTGCAGGACTTCTGTTTTGATATCGAGCTGCTGCAAACGGGAACGCAACCGTGCCGCCGCTGCGGGATCGCACAGCACCGCAAACTTGGGATGAAACTTCTCCACCTGCTCCAACAACTTCGCGTCATTGCTCTGCGCCGCCAAGGCGAAGACCTCAAAGCGATCCGGATGGTCACTCACCACATCCAGAGTTGAAACGCCAATAGAACCGGTGGAACCGAGAATCGTAAGTCGCTGCATAAGAGCTACCAGGAACCATTAGCGATGATCGTCGCCAACGTAAAAACGGGAACAGCGGCCACCAAGCCGTCAATACGGTCGAGAACACCGCCATGTCCGGGAAGTATATGGCCGGAGTCCTTGATGCCGCGAAAGCGCTTCAACATACTTTCCAGCAAATCGCCTATGACAGAGACCATTGCAGCTGGCACTGCGAGAACCAATACCAGGTCCAACCGCAGGTCTCGAGAAAGAGCAAACGCAATACCTAGAGCAGCTACCGCCAATAGTCCGCCGAACACACCCTCCCACGACTTTCCTGGACTGACATTGGGAGCCAGCTTGTGGCGACCAAAACGACGTCCTGCGAAATAGGCGCCTATATCCGCTGCAGCGACCACCAGCACCACAGCAATGACGAGCCAGTGGCCGTTAGGCGAGTTGCGCAGGTGGACAAGAGAAAGGAACGCAGGGATCAGCACCAAGATGCCCATTGCCATACGCATCCAGGTCGACTGCCATAAAACTGCGCTGGTGGGATACCCCTGAATCCAGAGAAGCGCCAAAGCCCACCATACGCAGCTGACAATCAGAATCTGCTGCAACTGGAGCCAAGCTGTAAGATGCAATAACGCTAAAAGCGCGGCGGCTACTGCCACAATAGAGAAGGTGTACGCAATGCGGGCCAGCGCGCTCGTTAAATGGCATAGATTTGCCCACTCCCAGGCGGCGGTGACTGTCACCGCGCCAACGAATACAGCAAACACCAACGGTGGACAGAGAAAAAGCACAGCGATAAACACTGCCGCCATGACCACCGCGGTAATGACACGCTGTTTAAGCACTAACAGTACCCTGCCCGGCCAGTTGATCGCCCGTTCGGCCGAACCGACGCTGACGCTGATAAAAGTCGGCGATGGCCTCTTCCAAGGCTGCACCGTCAAATTCAGGCCAAAGCAGCGGTGAGAAATACAGCTCCGCATATGCGGCCTGCCATAGTAAAAAATTACTGATACGCAACTCGCCGCCGGTGCGAATCAACAGATCGAGAGGTGGTAGATCACTGGTGGAGATATGGCGGTCGATGACTTCGGGAGAAATCTCCTCAGGTTTCAGGCGCCCCGTGAGAACATCGTTCAGTACCTCGCGCGCCGCCTGCGCCATATCCCACTGACCGCCGTAGTCCGCCGCGATAACCAGGGTAGAGTCACCTTCGCAGGCTGTACTTTCCGCTTCCTCTATTGCTCTGCGCAGACTGTCACTAAAACGGCTGCGGTTGCCTATGACCTTGAGTCGCACCCGCTCCTCAGCTAAACGGCGCGCCTCGCGCTTAAGGTAGCTGTAAAACAAACCCATCAAGGCTTCCACCTCTTTGGGTGGACGCCTCCAGTTTTCACTGCTGAAGGCGAATACAGTAAGCACTTCAATATGGTTCTTGCGGCAGGCTTCCAGGACATCGCGGATGCGTTCAACACCGGCTCTGTGACCCATGATGCCCTGCTTGCCCTCCCGTTTGGCCCAACGATTATTGCCGTCCATGATGATAGCCACATGCCGTAATGCGTCAGAACTCACTCACAGCTCCCGTAGCGCCGTTAAATTTCCATCAGATCTTTTTCTTTCGCCGCCAGCGCCGCATCTACTTCTGCAACGTATTTGTCGGTGATTTTCTGAATCTCGTCCTGCGCCCTTCTCTCTTCATCTTCACTGATGAGTTTGGCTTTTACCTGCTCTTTCAGCGTGTTGTTTGCGTCCCGTCGTACATTGCGAACCGACACCCGTGCGTGTTCCGCCTCTGCGCGGGCCTGCTTGATAAAGCCTTTGCGTGTTTCTTCTGTCAGCGCGGGCATCGGCACACGAATCAAGTCGCCGCTCGTGGAAGGATTGAGGCCGAGATCGGACTTCATAATGGCCTTCTCGATTTCTGGAATCAGCTTTTTTTCCCAAGGACTGATGGTCAAGGTGCGCGCATCTGAAACGCTGACATTCGCCACCTGTGACAACGGAGTGTCATTCCCGTAGTAAGAGACATAAACCCCATCGAGAATGCTAGGGTGGGCACGACCGGTGCGGATTTTATTGAAGTTGACGCCGAGCACCTCGACAGCTTTTTTCATCCTGTCCTGTGCATCTTTTTTAATGTCATTAATCATGCGTGATGTCCTCGATCAAAGTACCTTCATCGCCCCCAACCACTATGTTCAGGAGAGCGCCCGGTTTATCCATGCGGAAGACTCTCACCGGCATCCTGTGCTCCTGGCACAGACATATCGCCGTGAGATCCATTACCCCGAGCTTCTCCGCCAGAACCTGGTCATAACTGAGGTGTTTATAACGCGTCGCGGTGGGATCTTTCATCGGATCAGCGGTGTAGACGCCGTCCACTTTAGTGGCTTTCAACACCAGCTCGGCGTTGACTTCTATGCCGCGCAGACAGGCGGCGGAATCGGTAGTGAAAAACGGGTTGCCGGTGCCGGCAGCGAAGATAACCACCTCACCATTCTCCAACAAACGGATGGCACGGCGGCGGTCGTAATGTTCAACTATACCGCTCATGGGAATAGCGGACATGACACTGGAAGATATGTTGGAACGCTCCAGCGCGTCGCGCATGGCCAGCGCATTCATCACTGTAGCCAACATACCCATATGGTCGCCGGTAACGCGATCTAGGCCCGCTTTATTCAACGCCGCACCGCGAAACAGATTGCCGCCACCAATCACCAGCCCCACCTGCACGCCTATACCGACGAGTTGGCCGATTTCCAGAGCCATTTTGTCAAGAACCTTGGGATCTATGCCGAATCCCTCGTCTCCCATCAACTGTTCGCCACTGAGTTTGAGCAGTATCCGTTTGTATTTGCGATCGCGGGTTGTAGCCATGAAACCATTCTCCCAAGCAAAAATTGGCGGCAGTTTAACAGCAAAAAGGCGGGAGAAGCGATCTCCTCCCGCCTTTTCCCATGTGGATCAAACAGGGTGTAGAAACCCTATCAGCCTTTGGAAGCCTGGACCTGTGCAGCCACTTCGGCAGCGAAATCCGTCTCTTCTTTTTCGATGCCTTCGCCTACTTCGTAGCGGACAAAAGACACAATTTCGGCACCTGCTTTTTTCGCAAGGGCTCCCACGGTGACTTCCGGATCTTTAACGAACGGCTGTTCAGTCAGGCTGGATTCTTTGAGGAATTTGGAAATTCGGCCCATCACCATCTTTTCGACGATCTCTGCCGGCTTGCCCGCCATATCAGGCTGTGACTTGATGATGTCTTTTTCTTTTTCAACCAGATCCGCCGGCATTTGGTTCGGGTTTACCACTTGTGGATTGACAGCCGCAACGTGCATAGCGATATCACGAGCCAATTCAACGGAACCGCCTTTCAGCTCCACCAATACCGCGATGCGGTTGTTGGAGTGAACATAGGAGCCAACTACGCCAGCCGCGGGAGCTACGGCGGCGATGCGGCGCACACTGATGTTCTCACCAATTTTTTGTACCAGAGCTTCACGAGCAGCTTCCAGATCGCCACTCATCACCGCGGCAACATCAGCTTGTTTGGTGGAATAGGCTTTTTCCAATACTGCAGTGGCAAAGCCAAGGAAGTTATCGTCGCGGGCGACGAAATCGGTTTCGGAGTTGACTTCGAGCAACTGACCAAAGCTGCCGTCAGCGGCGACGCGCGCCATTACCACACCTTCAGCAGCAGTACGGCCAGCTTTTTTAGCAGCCTTCAGGCCGCTCGCCTTGCGCAGATTTTCTATCGCCAGCTCGATGTCGCCATTGGAATCCACCAGCGCTTTTTTGCATTCCATCATGCCGAGGCCGGTGCGCTCGCGCAGTTCTTTTACCATGTTAGCGGTAATTGCCATGATTATGTCCTCAGTCGTCAATATTCAAAGGGTGCGGACGCTCAACAAAAAGGGGGTTTCCCCCCTTTCGACTGTCCAGTGCACGCCGCGCTCGGCGGCGTATCCAACCGCAGCGATTAGGCCTTAGCTGCGGCTTCGTCCACCTCGACAAATTCATCTTTATTGGGAACGGCGCTGTGTTGCGCGGTGCCTTCTAAGCAGGCATCAGCCATTGCGGTCACGTACAGCTTGATGGCGCGAATGGCGTCATCGTTGCCAGGAATAACATAGTCAACACCAGCGGGATCACTGTTGGTGTCTACTACGGCGATAACCGGAATACCCAACTTGTTGGCTTCCTGAACCGCGATACGCTCATGATCGACATCGATCACGAACAGTGCATCTGGCAGGCCGCCCATGTCTTTAATACCACCGATTGTCTGCTCCAACTTCTCCATAGCGCGGGTACGCATCAGAGCTTCTTTTTTGGTCAGCTTGTCGAAAGTACCGTCTTTGCTCTGAGTTTCCAGGTCGCGGTAGCGACGGATAGAAGCGCGGATGGTTTTATAGTTGGTCAACATACCACCCAGCCAGCGATGGCTGACATAGGGCATACCAGCACGAGCTGCTTGCTCAGCAATGGTCTTTTGAGCGGCGCGCTTGGTGCCCACGAAAAGAACTTTTTTCTTCTGGGCGGACATCTGACGCACCAGTTCCAAAGCTTGGTTGAACGAGGGAACCGTGTGCTCGAGGTTGATGATGTGAATTTTATTGCGTGAACCGAAGATGAAGTTTCTCATCTTGGGGTTCCAGTAGCGGGTCTGGTGGCCGAAGTGAACACCGGCGCTCAGCATATCGCGCATGCTTACAGTTGGCATAAATGTATCCTTAATACACGTTTGGGTTGAGCCTCCACACATCCCACCATTCAACCCTTCGGTACGCTTAAAGAAACTTTAGGGCACCCAGAACAGTGTGCCGACGTGTGTGCGACATTAGGTTAGATTCCTGCCGGATAGGCAGGGCGCGCTTTATACCACAAACCAGCGGCCGGTTAAAGCATTCACGACTACACTTTCCTCCGCTGCGCCGCCGTGCGGAAAGTATGTTTGCCAGCGCGCTATCGTTTAGAATATGCGGCTTTCTCGACGCCGGGTCCCCGGCGACTACTTGACGACAGCGACCTCATACCATGGCAGTGACCATCAAAACTCCAGACGAAATAGCAAAGATGCGCGTAGCCGGGCGCAAAGCCGCCGAGGTTTTGGAGTACATCGAGCCTTATATAGTGCCTGGAGTCAGCACCGGCGAACTCGACCGCCTGTGCCATGAGTACATCACACAAGTGCTACACGCGATTCCAGCACCGCTCAACTACAAAGGTTTTCCCAAGTCCATCTGCACCTCTGTCAACCAGGTGGTCTGCCACGGTATCCCGTCGGAAAAAAAGATCCTCAAAAGCGGCGACATCATTAATGTGGATATAACGGTCATCGTTGACGGCTATCACGGCGACACCAGCAAAATGTTTTTCGTCGGCAAAGCGGCGCCGCACGCCGAGCGTTTGGTAAAAATCACTCAGGAATGCCTCTATAAAGGCATAGAAGTGGTCAAGCCGGGCGCCCGTCTGGGCGACATCGGCCACGTTATCCAGCAACATGCGGAAGGCCATTACTACTCGATCGTGCGCGACTATTGCGGGCATGGCATCGGCAAGATTTTTCATGAAGACCCGCAGGTATTGCACTACGGCACACCCGGTACCGGAATGGAACTGTTGGAAGGTATGACTTTCACCATTGAGCCCATGCTCAACGCGGGCAAATCCGGCACCAAACTCAAAAGCGACGGCTGGACAGTCGAAACCCGCGATGGCCGGCTCTCGGCCCAGTGGGAACACACCCTGGCGGTAACCGCCACCGGCGTGGAAGTTTTGACGGCGCGCAAAGAAGAAAGGTTTTAATGATCCTCACCCCTGAATCATGGCCTGAATTCGCCTGCCAACCGATTTTTTTCAATCAGCGGCGTTTCCGCGAGGATTTCGCCCAAAAACCTGTTATCAAGGTTTTCAAAGATGCCATCAACGGCGTCAACGGCCACTTCGACCGCCGCTATGAGGAAGGAGAGGACATTCGCTTCCTTGTTTCGGAACGCGCCACTTTTATTGATCTCATCCTGCACTACGCCTGGCATCGTTATGCCTGGGGTGACGATATATGTTTAGTTGCCGTAGGCGGCTACGGCCGGCGCGAACTGCACCCGCATTCCGATATCGATATTCTCGTGCTACTCGATAACAGCGCCAGCAACCGGTATCAGGAGGAAATTCAGAGTTTTATCACGCTGCTTTGGGATATAGGGCTCGATATCGGCAGCAGCGTGCGCACCTTGGATGAATGTGTAGCGATTGCCAAACAGGACATCACCGTTGCCACCAACCTAATGGAAGCGCGCCGGTTGGCGGGCAACGATCGGCTGCGCGACCGACTGCAGGTGCTGACTGGGCCTGATCATATGTGGCCGCTCGGCGAATTTTATCGGGCAAAATTCGAAGAGCAGGTTCAACGCCATAAAAAACACAATTTTACTGAGTGCAATCTCGAACCCAACGTCAAAAATTCTCCCGGTGGTCTGCGCGATATTCAGACCATCAACTGGGTGGCAAAGCGCTATTACGGCGTACAGACACTGCGACAACTTGAGGGTCAGAGTTTTTTCAGCGAGCAGGAATTTGGTCTGCTGCGCAATGGTGAAGCCTTATTGTGGCGGGTGCGTTACGGCTTGCACAAAATGGCGCGCCGCGCAGAAGAACGTCTGTTATTTGAATACCAGCGCGAACTCGCCAAACAATTCGGCTACAAGGACAACGACAGCGGCTTGGCGGTTGAACAGTTCATGCATGAGTATTACCGCACCGTACTGGCGCTGCGTGAATTGAACGACATATTGCTGCGCATCCTCGATGAGCGCATTCACGAAAAAGAAAACAAATCGCATTTTATCCGCAGCGAATGTGTGCAATTGAGCCCCGACTTCCAATTGCGCGACCACTATATAGGCGTTACCCACAACCGGGTGTTTGATGCGCGGCCGGCTGCATTGATGGAAATCTTCGTGCGCATGTGCGAAGACCCGTCCATCAAAGGTGTGCAGTCGCAGACCATTCGATTGATTCGGGAAAAACGGGCTTTGGTGGATGAGCAATTCCGTGAGGATCCGGAAATCAAGGCGCAGTTTCTGAAAATGTTCAAAATCGAAAAAGGTCTGGTGACACAACTCAAGCGCATGAAGCGTTACGGCCTGCTCGGCCGTTATCTGCCTGCTTTCGGCACGATCACCGGACAAATGCAGCACGATCTTTTTCACCGTTACACCGTCGATGCTCACACCTTATTGGTCATGCAGAATATCCGCCGTTTCCGTAACAAAAGTGCGGAGCAGGATTTTCCCCTCGCGGCCAACATCATCAAACAGCTTCCCCAACCAGAATTGCTTTATATCGCCGCCCTCTTCCACGACATCGGCAAAGGCCGCGGCGGCGATCACTCGGATCTCGGCGCCGAAGATGCAGAGCAATTTTGTCAGGATCACGGCCTCAATGGCCGCGAAACCCGGCTGGTGAAATGGCTGGTGCAAAAACATCTACTGATGTCTTACGTGTCGCAGAAAAAAGATATTTCCGATCCGGAAGTCATTCACCAATTTGCCTTGCAAGTCGGAGACATTACCCATCTAGACTATCTCTATATTCTCACCGTCGCAGACATGTGCGGCACCAACCCTGAGATTTGGAACAGCTGGCGCGCAAGTTTAATGCGTCAGCTTTATACAGAAACCAAACTCGCCCTGCGCAGAGGTCTGGAAAATACCATTGATTTACAGGAAGTAGTGGAAGAAACACGCAACAAGGCGTTGGCGGTGCTGGCGGAAAAAGGTGTCGACGAAAATTCCGCGCGTGCGCTCTGGGCAGAGATGCGCGATGATTATTTTCTGCGCGAAGGTGCTCTGGACATTGCCTGGCAAACGGAGGCGATTCTACGCCACAACAGTGATGAAGCTCTGATTCTGATCCGCGATTCCGAAGACCAGCCCCGCGAGGGCGCCACGCAAATCTTTGTGTGGGTGAAAGACGTCAACAACGTGTTTGTCGCAGCCGCCACCGCGCTTGCGCAAATGGGTCTCAATATTCAGGATGCGCGCCTGTACAGTTCGAAAAGCGGCTACACCATCGATACTTTTTATGTGCTGGACGAGAATTTCCAACCACTTGGCGATCAGCCCGAACGACTCAAAGTATTACGCAAAGCGCTCGCCGATGAATTAAAACTGGTGGCTCATTATTCGGAAATCGTGCGCCGGAGAACACCGCGCCAACTCAAGCAATTTGCCACACCAACGCGCACCAGTATCCACAACGCCGCCAACAGCAACGTCACCGTGCTGGAGGTGATCAGCCCGGACCGCCCCGGCCTGCTCGCCACCATCGGCCGAATTTTTATGGACTTCGGTGTGCAATTGCAGAACGCCAAAATTTCCACCCTGGGTGAGCGTGTGGAAGATATTTTCTTTATCACCGACGCCAATAAACAGCCGCTCACCGACCCGGATCTGTGCGAGCGTTTACAACAGACCATCTGCCGGGAACTCGATTTACAAGTGGAAAAGGATATTTGATCGATATGAACCCGAATCTGGCGTCCTTGCAGGCCTATCCCTTCGAACGTTTGGCCGCGCTTAAAGCAGGCATCCAGCCGCCGGCGCATTTGCCGCATATTTCACTTTCCATCGGCGAGCCTAAACACGCACCTCCGGCGTTTGTACTCGAAGAGTTGACACGGCAATTAGGCGGGTTATCGCAATATCCCATGACTAAGGGGTTGCCGGAATTACGCGAAGCCATCAGTGCCTGGGCGACCCGACGCTTTCAACTTAAACCCGGCAGCCTCAGTGCAGAGCATCACATATTGCCAGTCGCTGGCACGCGGGAAGCATTATTCTCGTTTGCCCAGGCCTGCGTTGCCGCAGCACCCTCGGCAAAAGTGGTAATGCCCAATCCGTTTTATCAAATTTATGAAGGCGCGGCGCTGCTCGCCGGTGCCCAACCCTATTTCCTCAACTGCACTGCGGATAATCAATTTGCACCGGATTTTGCTGCCGTGCCTGCGGAAATCTGGCGCGACTGCCAATTGTTGTATATCTGCTCGCCCGGCAATCCCACAGGCAGGGTCCTGGATCGCGACACATTGCGATCGCTGATTGCCCTGGCGGATGAATACGATTTTGTCATCGCCAGTGACGAGTGTTATTCGGAACTGTATTTCGATGAAGCCAATCCGCCCCTCGGACTGCTGCAGGTATGTGCGAAAATTGGCCGCGACGATTTTCGCCGCTGCGTGGTTTTTCATAGTCTGTCGAAGCGCTCAAATCTGCCGGGCCTGCGCTCGGGCTTTGTCGCCGGCGACCGCGAAATCCTACAAAAATATTTGCAGTACCGCACTTATCACGGCTGCGCGCTGCCGGTGCCGACCCAGATCGCCAGTATTACTGCTTGGAATGATGAGCAGCACGTACAGGAAAACCGCGAACTCTATCGGCAAAAGTTCGCTGCGGTTTTCAATATTCTGAAAGATCATCTGGATTTGGTCATGCCCGACGGCGGCTTTTATTTTTGGCCGCGCACCCCCTACAGCGATACGGAATTTGCCCGCGATCTGTTTGCCCAGCAGAATCTGACGGTTCTGCCCGGGCAATATCTGGCGCGTCCAACGCCGCAGGGCAATCCCGGCGAAAATCGCATCCGTCTTGCACTGGTGGCGACCTTGAACGAGTGCTGCGAAGCGGCTGAGCGTCTGCGACGTTTTCTGGAAACACGCTAAGACTTCTGCATGGCCAATCTAAATAAAGCTGCGCGCGTCGCTTATATTCTGCAGACTTTGCAGGATCTTTATCCCGACCCGCCCATTCCGCTCCAGCACAAAGACGCATACACGCTGCTGGTAGCGGTTTTGCTCTCAGCGCAGTGCACCGACGAACGTGTTAATCAGGTAACGCCTGCGTTGTGGCAGCTTGCGGATACGCCGCAGGAAATGGCCAAAATTCCGGTGGAAAAGATTCAGGAAATCATTCGCCCCTGCGGCTTGTCGCCACAAAAATCCAAAGCCATCCAAAAACTCTCCCAGATCATTACCGAAGAATACGCGGGCCAAGTGCCGCAGAGTTTTACGGAGCTGGAAGCGCTGCCCGGCGTGGGCCACAAAACCGCCAGCGTGGTGATGAGTCAGGCATTCGGTGTACCGGCATTTCCAGTGGATACCCATATTCACCGACTGGCCCAGCGCTGGGGTCTCACCACGGGAAAAAACGTTGAGCAAACCGAAAAAGATTTGAAGCGGTTATTTCCAGAAATCTATTGGAACAAGCTGCATTTGCAGATTATTTATTACGGTCGCGAATACTGTTCTGCGCGCGGTTGCGATGGCACCGTCTGCCCCATCTGTCGCCACTGCTACCCAGACCGCCGCAAGCCCAAAATTACGCGCAAAGCGTAACTTCGCTTTCTCAATTCCGCAGTATTTAATGATGATGGTGATCGCGATGCGCGGGCGCCCCATCTTCCACGTGGTCATGGCGATTGTGATCGCCGTGAGAAACCTGATGATGCCATGCGCCGATCAAAACCCAGATACCAAAAAACAAATAGGCGAGTGCCAACACTAAACGCACCTGCTTCACCGCCAGAGCGGATTTGATCTGACCCGCCAACACACCGCCAACCCACAGCGCAGGCAATGTTCCCATGCCGAATGCCAGCATGACCAACGCACCACGTGCCGGATCGCTCTGAGTCATGGCATAGCCGAGGGCGGCATAGACCAAGCCGCATGGCAGCCAGCCCCACACCATGCCGGCACCAATTGCCTTCGTAAATGAGTCCAGGGGCAGACAGCGATCGCCCAACGGCTTCAGCCGACGCCACAACCACTGGCCGCCGCGCTCCAGCCACAACAGCCCGCGCCACCAATTGGCGAGATACAGGCCCATGGCAATCAGCAGCAGACCGGCGAGTGTCCGCGCCAGCGGCAAGCCGCTGGCTGGTAATTGGCTCGCCAGCGCGGCCGTCATGCCGCCCATCAAGGTGTAACTGGCGATGCGGCCAAGGTTGTACCCCAGGTTGAGCTTCCAGCGCGCCACCCGCGCCTCGGCGGGCACCGCAAAACTCAAAGCCGCCACCACGCCGCCGCACATACCCAGGCAGTGGCCGGACCCTAGCAACCCAAGTCCCAAGGCCGCAGCGACACTGAGCAAAAGCTCATTCACGGTTTCCGTCCCTCTTTTATTTGCTCGCGCGGCTGCTCTCCTTTAGGCGCCGGTGGCTGGTCTTGATCGTCGAACAAAATGCGTCGGGACTCGGTATCGAGATCGTCGTACTGACCGGACTTCACCGCCCAGAACAGTGCCCAGATCGCCAGAGCAACCAGCACCACCGCCAAGGGAATCAGAAGATACAGACTGTCCATAGGGAGCTCCGGCAAATGAAAACTGAAATTTAGCTGTGCGCGACCGTCGCTTCAGAGGAGCCGACGCGCCGCTCCCGGCCCACCCGCAGCGAATTGACCACCACCAATACCGAGCTTGACGACATTCCAATCGCCGCCAGCCAGGGTGGCACCAGGCCAGCTGCGGCGAGGGGCAAAGCGCAAAGGTTGTAGGCGATGGCCCAGGTGAGGTTCTGTTTGATGACCCTGCGTACGTGGCGGGCAAAATTCAACGCGACAGGAATTTGCCCCAGATCTTCGCCCAGCAATATGCAGTCGGCGCGGGTTTGCGCCAGCCGCGTCGCCGAACCCATAGCGCAAGAGACATCGGCGCCGCTCAATACCGGTAGGTCGTTGATGCCGTCACCGACCATCAGCACCCGCCCTCCTTGCGCCTGCAGATCACGCACATAGGCGAGTTTATCGTCCGGGAACAGGCCGCCGCGCCAGTCCTGAATGCCCAACTGCGCCGCCACCCGCGCGACATTCTCCGGCCGATCACCGCTCAACAACACCGGCAGGCAACCCAGCTCGCGCAGCATGGCAATGCAGGGCGCGGCGCTAGGGCGCAGACGATCCTCAAGCCGAATCCACGCCAGGGCGCGTTGCTCATCCGCGAGCAGCAACCAAAGCCCTTCATCCGGGTAAGTCAGTGCGTAATTGGGCGAAGCAAATACCGGGGTTCCCAGCTTTACGCGCGCACCATTCACCATGCCTGCGACACCCGCACCCGCAGTACTCGAACGGTCGGTCACCACCAGCGCGTCACCATAACCTGCAAAGGCCCGAGCGATGGGATGGCTGCTGCCCGCCTCCAACGCGCCTGCCAGAGCCAGAACATCCGCCTCCACCAAGTCTGTCAGACAGCGGGTTTCAACGATGCGCAGAGCGCCATCAGTCAGAGTGCCGGTTTTGTCGAACACCACATGGGTCACGCCATTAAGGCTTTCGAACACCTGCCCGCCGGTCACCAGTACACCGCAGCGGCGTAGATAGCTAACCCCGACGGTGAGGACAGTCGGTGTGGCCAAACTCAAGGCGCAGGGACATGACACCACCAGCACCGACAGGCTGACCCAGAAGGCTTTGCTCGGGTCCACCCAATACCAAAACACGCCCACCAGCGTGGCAATGGTCAGCACAGTGCCGACAAACCGCGCCGCAATCTGATCTGCCAAGGTCACTTGGCGCGGACGCTCCTGCTCCGCGAGTTGCACCAGCTGTTCGATAGCGGCGAGTCGAGTGCCGCTTCCAAGGGCATCGACCCGGACCTTCAATGGCGTACCGCCGTTGAAGGTGCCGGCAAATACCGGATCGCCCGGCGCCTTGGGTCGCGGTGTCGCCTCGCCAGTCAGCAGGCTTTCATCTGCCTCGCTGCAGCCATCAAGAATTTCGCCGTCGCAGGGAAACGCCGCACCCGGCGCCACCAGCACCTGTTCGCCGGCCTGCAGTTGTTTAAAGGGAACGGTCTCCAGGGAGCCGTCCGGTAAAAAACGGTTGACGGTCATGGGCAAAAGGTTGTGAAAACGCGCAGAGGCTTTGAAATTGGCGTAGCGCGCGCGCTTCTCTAAATAGCGGCCCAGCAGTAGGAAAAACGCGAACATGGCGACGGAATCGAAATAGACGTCACCGCTGTGCGTGACAGTGGCAAAGACACTGGCGCTGAAGGCGAGAATGAGCGCAAGGGAGATGGAAACATCATTAACCAGACGCCGCATACGCAGAGCGCGCAAAGCACCGGAAAAAAACGGTTTAGCGCTGAACAGCATGATCGGCAGCGTGAGCAGCAGATTCACCCAGCGCAGGACCCATTCCCAGTGAGGATCCATGCCTTGCAAGTCGCCGGCGTGCAACGCCACCGCCACCATGCCGGCCTGCATCATGCCTATGCCGGCTACGGCCATGCGCAACAGATAATCCCGCTGGTCCTTCTGCCAGAGCTCCTGTTCGGCGTGCCCCACCAGAGGTTGCGGTTGAAAACCGATGCGGTTGAGTGACTGGAAAATATCGCTGACGCGCACCTGCTCCGGTCGCAAGCCTATGCGCGCCCGGTGCGTGCTGGCGTTGACCTGGACCCGCTCCACGCCGGGCAGCGACATCAGGTGTTTTTCGATCAACCAGACACAGGCGGCGCAGCTGATGCCAGTGACAAACAAATTTGCGGTCACGGTGCCATCCGCGCCTTTCTCGACAAAGTCCTCCTGGACCGCCGAGAGGTCGTAGGCATCAAAGCGGGTTGGCGCGGATTGGGGTCGAGCACTGAGCTGCTCGCGAAAGCGGTAGAAGTCCACCAAGCCCTGTCCCGCGATGGCCTGGGCGACCGCCTGACAACCTATGCAGCAAAACTCCCGGTGCTCGCCGGATACGTCGGCGTGGAGGCCGGGAACCGCGGGAAGGCCGCAGTGAAAGCAGGCACTCAAAATACGATCTGTAGTGTTAGAGGTGGGCACTGAAATGCGCAGTATGACTTTGCTGGAGGTCCACTTCCGTAGAGACGCGCCAGGCGTCCGCCGCCTCAGTGTTATTGCCGATGATGAGATACCAGCGGCCTTTACTGATCGCAGGCAGATCCGCACGGTAGCGCCCTTCGCCAACACGCTGCATCACCACAGATACATCGCGATTTGCCTCAGAGGGGTGGGAAAAAGTCAGCGCCAGCTCCGCTGGGTGCTTTTTTGCTTCCAGTTCGGCAAAAACCTCTGCGGTCGTGAAATCGAACTTCAGGGTGCCTTGCACGCCTTGGGCCAGCGCCACCTCCTCCTCGGCGAAGCGTTTGTTGATCATCCGGCCTTCCTTGAAATAGTTGTCCTCGACACGGTCGTCAGCGACCCAAATCGCCACTGCGACCATGGACATAGTCACCACCATTACTACCAGCAACGGTCCCATCACCATCCAAAACCAGGGCTCTTTGTAGGCGGGAATTTTATGTGTTGGTTTCATCAACGGCCGGGACCCATAAAAACAGTGGTTTCTGAAGCGTGAATAGCGGG
>JBQGED010000033.1:0-3803 GCA_052039425.1 Sphingobacterium griseoflavum
CGCCGGCCTTCGATGGCGCTGTCGCGGCTGCGCACCGTGCGCAACATGTTCTGGCGATCTGCGGACAAGTCGGACTCCACCTTATGCAGGAACAGGGTCACCTCATCGAGCAGCCGCTCGGGCGAGCGCGCGCCTTTAATGATGATCGAACGGGAGTACTAGAGCAGCTCGTGCTCCTCATCGCGGGTGAGGTTGCGCCCCGTGTACACAATTACCGGTGGGAAGGAACAAATGGTTTCGCTCGACATGCGTTGGAGCAGGTCGTTGCCGCGCATGTCCGGCAGTTTCAGGTCGATGATCATGCAGTCAAAAATGGTGTTGCGCAGCAACTCCATGGCTTCAGCGCCGGTCTCCACCGCAGTGATCTCGATGTCCTCTTCGCCGATCAAGTGGCGGATGCTCTCGCGCTGCAGCGGGTCATCCTCCACCAGCAGCACCCGCTTCATTTTGCGCGTCAGCTTTTCTTCAATCTTTTCGAACATCTGCTGCAGGCTGTCTCGCGTGGTGGGCTTGATCGCATAACCCACCGCGCCCATTTGCAGCGCAGCCTCCATCCGATCCGAGGCGGATATGATGTGCACCGGGATATGGCGGGTCTCGGAGTTGCGTTTGAGCTTCTGCAGAACCGTCATGCCGGACACGTCCGGCAAGCCTATATCGAGCAGGATGGCGTCTGGCGAGAGTTCGGTGGCAAGGCGCATGCCGTCATTGGCATTCAGCGCTACCAGGCACTGGTAGCCAAGGTCGTGGGCCAGGTTGTAAAGGATGCGGGCGAAATCCAGATCGTCTTCAATCACCAGCACAACGCGCCGGCCGGCATCAAGTTTCTCCCGGTCGTCAGCAAACGCTGCGGCGAATGGTGCCAGCTGCTCCACGTCCTGCACGCGTTTTTCAGCTGGTGGCTGAGCGGCCGGTGGCGCCTCGGCTGCGGAGGATTCGGGCACCTCCTGCGACTGCTCCAGGGTGATTTCCTGCGGCAGAAACAAGGTGAAGGTACTGCCTTTGCCGGGCGAACTCTGCAGCTGTATGTCGCCACCGAGCAGCGCCGCCAGATCCCGGGATATGGACAGCCCCAGGCCGGTGCCGCCGTAACGGCGGTTGATACCGCCATCGCCCTGCTGGAACGCCTCGAAAATGATGGCTTGTTGATCCGGCGCTATGCCGATGCCAGTGTCGGTCACAGCGAAGGCGACGCGGCCATCAGGCGCGGCATCCACGGTGAGGGAGATGCTGCCACGCTCGGTGAACTTGAGGGCATTGGACATTAGGTTTTTCAGGATCTGCTCCAGGCGCTGGCGATCCGTGATGATGGAAGCGAGCGCTGGATTCGTCACGGACATGTTGAGCTCCAGCTTCTTTTGCCCCGCAAGAGGTTGGAAAGTCATTTCCAGGTCCTGCACCAGACGCCGCAGATCAATGTATTCCGGGCGCAATTCCAGTTTGCCCGCCTCGACTTTGGAAATGTCGAGAATATCGTTGATGAGGTTGAGCAGATCGTTGCCGGCGGAATAGATGCTACGCGCAAACTGCACTTGCTCCTCGTCCAGATTGTTTTTGCCGTTTTCCGCCAGGATCTTCGCCAGAATCATCGAGCTGTTCAGCGGTGTGCGCAGCTCGTGCGACATGTTGGCGAGGAATTCGGATTTGTATTTGCTCGCTCTCTGCAGCTCAGCGGCGCGCTCTTCGAGCTCCTCCTGCGCACGGTTAAGAGCGCGGTTTTTGTCGTCCAGGGAGAGCGCCTGCTCCACCAGTTTGTCATTGGTCTGTTCAAGCTCCGCCTTCTGGTTTTCCAGCAAAGCCTGGGACTCCTCCAGCACGCGGGACTGCTCTTCCAACTCCTCATTGGCGGTGCGCAGCTCTTCCTGCTGCACCTGCAGCTCCTCGTTCAACTGCTGAGTCTGCTCCAGCGCTTCCTGCAGACGCCGACGATAGAGGGATGCCTCAATGGTGGTGCCTATATTGCCGGACACGGTCTGCAGAAACTCCAGATCCCGGGGCGTGGGGGCCTGTAGAAAGCCCAGTTCGACAACGCCGTTGGGTGTGCCGTCGTGACTGGAGGGAAACAGCACTATATGGCGGGGTGACGCGCTGCCGAGGCCGGTGCTGATCTTCAGATAATTGTCGGGCACATCGTCCAACTGCAGTGGCCGGCGGGAGAACAGCGCCTGTTCTACCAAACTCTCACCGTAGGCGAATGTCTGCTGCTCGGCGTCCACGTCTTTGCCCACACCATAAGTGGCGACCCGCCTAAGCACGCCGTTTTCTGTCTCCCGTACATACAGAGCGCCCACGGCAGCATTGATATAGCCGGCGAGAAAATCCAATACGGTGCGGCCGAGTACCGGCAGTGCCGTCTGGCCCATGCATTTTTCCGCCAGTCGCGCCTGACCCGATCTCTGCCAAGCCTGATGCTCCAGCTGCTGCGCGTGGCGCTGGCGCTCTTCGAAGGAGCGGGCATAGGTGTTGGACAGCAGGATCAATTCGCGCCGGCCCAAATAACCGAGGATGCCCGTCACCAGGCAGCTCACCAACAGGTACACAATTACCGCGATTATGCCGACGGAGCGCATCTGTTCATCGCGCTGGATCAGCAACTCGCGCTCCTGGTTTTTGAATTCGAACAGCTCCTGGCGGAAGTCGCTGAAGTCCGACTTGCCACGGGTACGCACCAATGTGGCGTAATCCTCACCCGCCACGTACATCGCGATCACCTGCTCGGTATACGCCAGCCAATCCTGATGGGCGAGATCAACTCGATTCAGACGCTCCAGCTGTAAGGGGTTATCCGTCACCGCCTCCTGCAGGCCTTTAAGCTCAGCGGTGAAGGCCGGTTTGGAGTTCTCATACACCTGCAGAAATTCCGGGTCGCCCGTGATCAGGTAACCGCGGATGCTCGACTGCATATCCATGGCCAGATTGATCAGCGCATTGGCCTGGCGAATCACCGCCTCGGTGTGGTTCACCATCCGCACGCCCGATAGCAACGCATACACCAGGGCGACAAAAAATACGATGTTGATAAAGCCGGCGGCCAACGGCATGGCAATGTTACGTGCCAACATGCGCCGGAAATGGGACTGATCAACAGGTGAATCGGGCATAGGAGCTCTTCAATGGTTGCGTCACTCCAACGCGTGGCAGCACACGCGACTGGAGGTGAGTGAATTCTGGCGGCACCGGATGGCACACCAAACGATGCGGAGGGCAATCTTACGGGCGTATGACTGCCCCCACTGTGCGCTGACCCGCTTATCTGCGGGGAGCGATTGTAGAGCAGCAAAGGATACGGAGCGAGGCAAATCGCGGCTGCTGATTGGCACTCCGCAGCCGTGAATCTCGCGAATCAACATAACAGGATGAACCGAGCTGTGCAGACTGCACAGCTCGAGAGGGATATTTAGATAACGCCGGGGATGAAGCGGTAACGCACGTGACGGCAGTATTCCTGGTAGGCGGGATCGAAGCTCAAATGCCGCTCTTCGGTGATGGCTCTCGCGTAGTAAACCGCGGTAAGGAAAATCAGGCCGGCAATATAGAGCAGGCCGATGCTGAAGCCCTGGGTGTAACCGGCGTAGATCGCTGACGGCAGACCGACAAACCACCACGCCATATTTTTCGCCGCATAGGCCGGATGGCGCACCACAGCGTAGGGCCCCTTGCGAATGATGCCGCGGTGGGTGAGGTTGGAGAAGCGCAGGCCAAACCAGATGGTGGGCAGCATATAAAGGAAATAGCTGAACATCATCAGGCTGGCGAACAGGGTGACCAGGCCATCCATCGGGATCTGGGTATAGAGGGTTTCA
>JBQGED010000034.1:0-9609 GCA_052039425.1 Sphingobacterium griseoflavum
CACTCCTGAGAATCCAACCACTCCAGCCGATCTTCACGACCTGCAATCAACCTGGACGATCTATAGCCTCCGATGAAACATTGGGCGGTACTGGCAGACGCAGCTGCATAAGATAAAACAGTTAAAGGTGCACTTGCTCCCAATGTGGGGACGCTGGCTGCTCCTGAACCAAACACTACCAGCCAACTTAAAATCGCAGCACTGCACGACAAGGCAGTACTAGTATGCTCAATGACGGAGCTATAAAGCGCCGTATTCTCCTCATCCATCTTGGGAGTGACCGGGCTGGCGGCTGAGGTAGCACCTCGGGGTGCTGAACGAATGATGATATTGATGGGCTGGATTTGACACAGCGGCTGAAACTCTCGAATAACCGCACCATCCATCCCATTGAAGTAGAGAACACCTGCCCCGGAAAGCCCCTGCTGCTTGTCGATATGTTCCAAAAATTTGTCTACATCCATCAGGTAATCAAGCTCGGCGCGGATTTGCTTTTCCAGAAATGGACGGCTGTGATCGTTGAGATAGGCGATGCTCATAAGACGACTCCTAAGTGGTAGATCTCCCAAACACGAGCGGCATGCATGGCCAGCTCACGACAGCGGCAAACCATACTGAGTGCCCAAGCGAGACTCAAGAGCTCAGATCTCCATTGTGTGTGAGCATTTTCCGACTTACACAGACCACAGACCACAAGCACAATAACGGGTGGTTGGGGTATCAGGGGCAGTAGCGGTGGATTATTTACTTTGTGCTCGCTACAACGATGCCTAGGCTTCTTCGCTGCCACGCCGACCATATAACCCCACCTCCCCTTCCGTGCTCGCCACGATCACAGCACAGCAGCTATCGCTGAACACGTTTACGGCGGTGCGCATCATATCGAGGATGCGGTCGGTGACGAGGAGTAGGCCTATGCCTTCGAGGGGAAGGCCGATGGCGGTAAGGATGACGCTGATGGCGACGAGGCTGGCGGCGGGGATGCCGGCGACGCCGACAGAGGTTAACAACGCGATAAGAACGATAAGAAATTGTTGACCGAAACTGAGGTCAAGACCGTAGGCCTGGGCGATAAAAATAGCGGCCACACATTCATACAGCGCCGTGCCATCCATATTGATGGTGGCGCCCAATGGCAGGACGAAAGAGGAGGTGCGGTTGGAAACTCTGGCATTCTTCTCCAGGCATTCGATGGTGACCGGCAGCGTTGCGGACGAGCTGGCTGTGGAGAAGGCCGTGAGCATGGCAGGAATCATCGCCCGGTAATGCAACACCGGATTGACCTTGGCGACCAATTTCAACAGTAGAGCCAAAGTCACAAAGGTGTGCAACGCCAAGGCCACAACCACGGTAAAGAAGAAAATCACCAATGGCCCGAAGGCGGCAAAGCCGGTAGTCATAACGGTTTTAGCGACCAGACCGAACACGCCTATAGGTGCGAAGCGCATGACAAACATGGTCATGGCCATCATCACCTCAAACACACCCTGCCAAAAGGACTTCAACGTTTCCGCATGTTTGGCACCGACACGCAACATAAATACGCCAAATAGCAACGTGAAGACGATCAGACCGAGCATATCGCCACTGGCTGCTGATTCCACCACATTGGTGGGCACCATGCGCAGGAAAATACCGGTGATATCACTGGTACCGCGCCCCTCTACTTTGCTGAGGCTCTCCTGTAATTCCTCTTGGCTGGAGAGGTTCAGCCGCTCGCCTGCGGGTTCACCTTCAATAAGCCCCGGTGTCGTGAGGTTGACCAACATCAGGCCCATTAAAATGGCCAGAAGGCTCGAGGTCATATAAAGCCCGATGGTCTTGGCGCCGATACGCCCGAGATTTTCCCCTGCACCGGCGCTCGCCACACCACAAATGATCGAAGACACGATCAGCGGCACCACGATCATTTTCAGCGCGTTGAGAAAGAGGGTTCCGAGAAAATCAAACAGGGCAATAAAAGTGAATTGGCCTACCCCGTGGTGAGGTTCGACCAATACACCCACCGCCACCGCCAGCAGAATCGCCAGAAGGATTTGCCAGTGCAGCTTCACGGTGGGTTACCGGAGGAGATGGATCATATCAGGGCGTCTTTAAGGCCTTTGCCAGCTTTGAAGACCGGGGTGTTGCTGGCAGGAATTTGAATGGGCTCACCATTCTTAGGGTTGCGACCCTGACGGGCGGCGCGGGATTTCACAGAAAAAGAACCAAACCCCACCAGATTGACCGTATCCCCTTTGCTCAGTGCATTGGTGATCTGCTCCAGGACCGCCGCCAACACCGCATCGGCCTGACGCTCGGAAAGGTCGGCGATCTCAGCCACGGCTTTAACGAGTTCTGGTTTACGCATAAAAAACTCCTTTACAAAATGGTCTGTGAACGAAGGGTCGCGAAAAGCGCCCATTAGAACAATCCGCCGGGGCAAGGTAAACCCCCGCAGCCGGCGGCAGAAAAAACGTGAGCGTCAGCCTCGGCCAGTGGACCCGCGCGCCGCGCTGCCGTGACGGTGCTGACCACTGCGATTGGCGCGAGGCGGCTGGCTGCCGTCATTGCGATGATGTGCAGCCTTTTGGCCACTACCGCTGCGACCACGACCACCGCCGTCCTGGCGCTTCTGTCCGGAGGGCGCATGACCATGGCGCGGTTTGTTGGCACCCGGAGCTGCTGGACCGCGCGGTTGGCGCAGCTGAATCGGTTCGGGCCGGATGGACGGATCCGGCTCGAAACCCTCAATAACCACCTTTTCGATATTGCGTTTGATCAGCCGCTCGATATCACGCAGAAACTTGTTCTCATCCACGCATACCAGAGAAACGGCCACACCTTCACTCTGTGCTCTGCCGGTTCGGCCGATGCGGTGAACGTAGTCTTCGGGCACATTGGGCAGTTCGTAATTTACAACTCGCGGCAACTGGTCGATGTCGATACCACGAGCGGCGATATCTGTGGCCACCAGTGCACGTACCGCGCCGCGTTTGAAGTCTTCCAATGCTTTGGTGCGCGCGCCCTGACTTTTATTGCCATGGATAGCAGCTGCGGAGATGCCGTCTTGCAACAACTGCTCCACCAGACGATTAGCCCCATGTTTCGTTCGGGTAAACACCAAAACCTGGCGCCAATTGCCGCTACCAATTAAATGCGACAGCAATTCGCGCTTGCGATTGCGATCCACCGGATGCACCAACTGGGTGATAGTATCGGCCGCAGCGTTGCGGCGTGCCACTTCGATGAGCACTGGCTTGTGCAGCAGGCGATCGGCAAGAGCTTTGATTTCAGCAGAAAAGGTAGCGGAGAACAGCAGGTTCTGCCGCTGCGCCGGCAATAGCGCCAGCACTTTGCGAATGTCGTGGATAAACCCCATATCGAGCATGCGGTCGGCCTCGTCGAGCACCAGCACTTCCACATGACTCAGCGACAGAGCGCGCTGGTTGATCAGATCCAGCAGTCGGCCGGGTGTCGCTACCAGAATGTCCACGCCGCCGCGCAGATGGGCGATCTGCGGGTTGATTCCCACGCCACCGAAGATGACCTGGGAGCGCAATGGAAGATATTTGCCATAGGCGCGCACGTTTTCGTACACCTGGGCCGCCAGTTCGCGGGTCGGAGTGAGAATCAAAGCGCGAATAGGCTTTTTGCCATCCACTCGCGGACGCTGGTTGCGCGACAGTAATTCCAACAGAGGCAGAGTGAAACCCGCGGTTTTACCGGTGCCGGTCTGGGCGCCGGCGAGCAAGTCGCCGCCTTGGAGTACCGCTGGGATGGCCTGAGCCTGAATTGGAGTGGGAGAGGTATAACCTTGTTCGGCAACGGCACGGAGGATTTCTCCGCGCAAGCCGAGATCTTCAAACAACATATGTATTTTTTCCTGATGCGGAGCGTCCGCAACGCAGCTTGGCTGCGCCCGGCCATGCAGGTGGGCCGAGAAAGGTGGGACGCCGGCAATTGAAATGGTTGACATCGGACGCCGGGATACCGGGCAATCGGACATGAGCTGGCCTGCTCCAGGCCGCGCACCTTACCCCAATTTGCTAAACAATGCTCATTTTTTTACGCGATGACGCTAGGTAGCCCTGCCTCTGCGGCCCGTTTTTCGATGAAAAATGGCACCAAAAAGATCGAATTTCGCCTAACTCCCGCTATGCAATTCGTTCGTCGCATTCCCCTTCTCGGTGTCCAGGGATCCGTTGTTTTGTTCAACGTCGAACCTTCATATTCAGGGTTCCAGCGTGTATGCTGCGGACAACTTTTTATTCAGTCGCATCATGAACAGCACCCGCGCTTCGATACTTGGCAACTATCTCCAACTGACCCGCCTTAACCGGCCCATCGGCATTTATCTGGTGTTGTGGCCAACCCTCTGGAGTCTGTGGCTCGCCGCCAAAGGGGCGCCGGATATCAAGAATCTGATCATTTTTATTCTCGGCTGCATTCTTATGCGTTCCGCCGGCTGCGTTATCAATGATTACGCCGACCAGGATTTTGACGGCCACGTACGCCGCACTCGCGATCGACCTCTTGCCACTGGGGCCATCAGCGGTTTGGAAGCCATCAGTCTGTTTGTGGGCCTGTGTTTTCTCTCCTTTCTTCTGGTCCTCTTCACCAACGGCCTGACCATCAAACTGTCTGTGGCCGGTCTCGCCCTGGCGATCTGCTATCCCTTTATGAAGCGTTATACCCATCTGCCCCAAGTGGTGCTCGGTGCAGCCTTTGCCTGGGCGATTCCCATGGCGTTTGCCGCCCAGTCTGGCGAAGTGCCGCTGGCGACCTGGCTGGTGTTTACTGCCGCGCTCCTGTGGACGGTGTGTTATGACACCTTTTACGCCATGGTAGACCGCGAGGACGACCTCAAGATCGGTGTCAAATCCACTGCGGTACTGTTTGGCGATATGGATCGGGTAATGACAGGTGCCCTGCAAATACTCACCCTGCTGACCCTGCTGCTCGTTGGCAAACGCTTTGAACTCAGCTGGGTGTACTACCTCGGTGTTGTGGTCGCTGCTGGCCTGTTCGCCTATCAGCAGTACCTGATTCGCGGCCGTGACCGCGAGGCCTGTTTTGCCGCATTTTTAAACAATAATTGGGTGGGAATCGTGATTTTCATTGGGATTGTTGGCCATTACGCGCTCTACCCCGAGCTGTCATAAAACCGCAACAATTCCTTTATTAAATGGCCAGCAATTCGGATATGGCCGCGGCCATACCGCTTCGATCCACCTGCATCGAGCACTCCATGGCTGACAAGACAATTCTGATCGTCGATGACGAAACCCCTATCCGAGACATGTTGCGAGTGGCGCTGGAAATAGCTGAATTCGCTTGTCTGGAGGCCGCCGACGCGCAACAAGCCCACAGCATCATCATCGACAAAAAACCTGACCTGATTCTGTTGGATTGGATGCTGCCCGGCACTAGTGGCATTGAGCTCGCGCGTCGGCTCAAGCGCGACGAACTCACCGCCGCCATTCCCATCATCATGCTGACCGCCAAAGGCGAAGAGGACAACAAAGTCCAGGGTTTGGAGGTCGGCGCCGATGATTACATCACCAAACCTTTTTCTCCGCGGGAGCTGGTGGCGCGTATGAAAGCGGTGTTGCGCCGCTCAGACTCGCTGTCCCCCAGCGAGCCGATCCATGTCGCCAACCTCTGCCTCGATCCCAGCAGTCACCGCGTCACCATTAATGAAAAACCCGTACCCATAGGCCCGACGGAATACCGTCTGCTGGAGTTTTTCCTTACTCACCAAGAGCGGGTCTATTCCCGCAATCAGTTGCTCGACCACGTTTGGGGCGGCAACGTGTATGTTGAAGAACGCACCGTGGACGTACATATTCGTCGCCTGCGCAAAGCTTTGACCCTTGATGGCCACGATCGCTTTATCCAGACTGTTCGCGGTGCCGGTTACCGGTTTTCCCATAAAACCATCGACTGATGTCGATCTCCTGAGGCGGCCCCAGCCGGGCGAAATCTATGTTACGCAGCGGATTCAAAGCGGAAGTCTGGCGCTGCCTCATAACCGTGTCGGCGTGCACGCTGGCGGGCCTCATTGCCGGCAGAGCCATTGCAGGTTTCTCCCTCGGCTCCGCCGGCTATCTATTCTGGTTGTTCGTGCAGATTTACCGGCTGGAAAAGTGGGTCAATCGCACTCGCCGCGAAAGCACGGCAACAGAGGAACTGCGCGGTCTCTGGGCAGACCTCAGTTACGACGTGCAACTGCTGCTGGCGCGCCATGAAAAAGAGAAACAACGCCTGCAGGCCGTAGTGAAACGGGTCCAGGAGATGACCACAGCTCTAACCGATGCGGTCGTCCTGGTTGACCGGCGCGGCAATATGGAATGGTGGAACAAGGCCGCAGAGCGGATGTTCGACTTTCGTGGCACCGACCTCGGCCAAAAAATCACCAACCTGATTCGCCACCCCGACTTCATCCACTACTTCGACGAAAAAAGCTACGCGGCTCCGCTGGAGCTGACAATGTGGCGGAAAGACCAGCACCTAGAACTACAGATACACCTCTATGGCGAAGGTGAGCGGCTGGTAATCGCCCGCGACATCACACGCCTGTTTAAACTCGAGGAAATGCGCAAGGACTTTGTCGCCAACGTCTCCCATGAATTGCGCACTCCCTTGACCGTCATCCGCGGCTATCTGGAAACCCTCGCGGACAGTCCGCAGCTGCCCCCGCGGGGACAAAAAATGGTTGCGCAAATGGAGCAGCAGACGCAGCGGATGACGCTGTTGATCAATGACTTGATCACCCTCGCCAAATTGGAAACAGATCAGCTGGAGCCGGCAGTTCCGGTCCCCCTCGCCCATCTGATCGACAGTATTCTTGCGGACGCCCGCAGTCTGAGCGGCGAGCGGGCACATAGATTGGTGGCCAGCGGTGATCGCGACCTTGCCTTGGTCGGTAACGAACGAGAGTTGCGCAGCGCCATCACGAATCTGGTAGCGAATGCCATCAACTACTCGCCTGCGGGCAGCCAGGTGGAAGTGCGCTATCAACGCGAGGCCGGCGGTGCCTTGGTGCGGGTGCGCGATCAGGGCATCGGTATAGATCCAAAACATATTCCGCGTATTACAGAACGTTTTTACCGGGTGGACGCCAGCCGCTCGGTCGCCTCCGGTGGTACCGGCCTGGGGCTCGCCATCGTCAAACACGTCCTGCTGCGCCACAACGCCGAACTGAAAATCACCAGTCAACCGGGCAAAGGCAGCGAATTTTCCTGCCATTTTCCACCCAGCATGGTGGAGCCCTCGCATCCCTCCCAGGAGACAACCGCTCCATAAATCGCCCCTTCGCCTGTTGCGCCCGTTACAATCGCGCCACCACGCGCTGACGAGGCTGCTATGCAAATCCGATTTATTGAGTCATTGAAAGCCGTAGCGCCAGAAGCGTGGAATCAGCTCTGGCCTAGCGATTATCCCTTCGTCCGCTACGAGTTTCTGGCCGCTCTGGAGGATAGTGGCTGCACCTCAGCACGAACCGGCTGGCAACAGTTTCACTGTGTCGTCACTGATCGGGACCAACTGCTCGGCGCCCTACCCCTCTACATCAAAACTCACTCGTATGGGGAATATGTATTCGACTGGAGCTGGGCCAATGCCTATCACCAAGCCGGCTACGAGTACTATCCGAAACTGATCAACGCCATTCCTTTTACGCCAGCAACCGGTCCACGGCTGGGTGTGAATCCAGATCTGCCACCCGCGCAGCAACACCATGTGGCAGATGCGCTAATTGCAGCAACGTTAAACATCGTCGGACAGAAATCCCTCTCCAGCTTTCACAGCCTGTTCCCCTCCGCCGTGGACACGCCAAAATTTGCGGAGCACCTGCTGCAGAGGCTGGATTGCCAATATCACTGGTTTAACCAGAGCCACACGGATTTCGCCGACTTTCTGCAGACTTTCAGCTCGCGCAAACGCAAAAACGTCAACAAAGAACGAGAACGGGTCACGGACCAAGGATTCGTGGTGCGCATGGTCGAAGGCGAGCAGCTGACTAGGGAAGACTGGCGACACTTTTACCAGCTCTACCGTCTCACCTACCTCAAACGCAGTGGCCACGACGGTTACCTGAACGAAACCTTCTTTCAACAAATCGGTGCCACCATGCCCCAGCACATCGTTATGGCACAGGCGTGGCGCGACAATGAATGGTGCGCGGCCGCTTTGTACTTAAAAGATGCGACCACTTTATACGGGCGCTATTGGGGAGCTTTGGGGGAGTTCGACGCGCTGCACTTCGAGTGCTGCTACTACCAGGGGGTGGAATATGCCATCCGGCAAAACTTGCAGCGCTTTGATCCGGGTGCGCAGGGGGAACATAAGATCGCACGGGGCTTTACGCCGGTATTGACCCAGTCTTTTCACTATCTACAAGAACCGGGCTTTGCGTCCGCAGTCCAGCGTTTTCTAATGGAAGAGAAAGAGCACCTGCGGCTGTACTGCACCGAAGCCCGCCAGCAACTCCCTTTTAAAATCGATCTCCCCTTGGTGCCAGTGGACTGCCTGATCACGCCGCAATCTGCGGAAAAAGTCAAAAACGGAAATTGAGGTTCCAGCCAAAACCCAGCGTGTGCGCGTTATCAAAATCCAGATTATCGGTAATGAAATACAGATCGCCCACTGGCATAGCAAAACGCAATTCCACCGCCGAAGTGGTGACATCCCCAGCCAAATGCAGCCCCCAATTGCGCTTCTCTCCCCACAAATAGCCCGCCGAAAGCCGGTTAAATTCGGAGCGGGACATACGATCGTGGCTGTAGCCGAAGACGAATTGGTTGTAGAGGTAGGTCAGATCTATAGTGGTACGTTTAGTAAGATCCTGGGTAAAGTCTTCATAGGTTTCGGTACCACTGAAATTAGGCACCACGCTCACCACGCCATCTGAATCAGTCTGGAAGTTTTCGGAGGTGGCATCGGCGATGATATGCGGCATATTTTTCCAGCGCAGTTCTCCCGCCAGATCCAGACTCATCACATCCAACGTTAGATGGTCCGACAGTCTCCAGGTGAAACCCAAATCCACCGCATAACCACGCCCGGTCGGGGCATCCACGCGATTGCGAAACAAAGGGTCATCGGTAAAGAAATAATCGGTATACAGATCGCCATCGAGCGCTCTCACCGTCGCCCCGCCCTGCTGGCGCTCGACCATCGAGATGTAGCCGCCTTCGCCGTTGGGGTCCTTACCCAAATATCCCGAAACCGATTCGGTCCCGTACAAGTGGGAATAAGCCAAATGGAGGTCAATCGTCTTGCCAATCGGCAAAGTAAATCCAAATTTGGCACCAGACACCTGATATTGGTTTGCCCACACATCAACATCGTAGCGATGGCCGTACGGAATGGTTTTGCGATTCTTATTCAGGTAAGCGAACTCTGACGCACCGCGACTGAAATAGAGGTTGTAGTCATTACGGTGAATCAGCGAAAACTCGACATTTTTATAACCGACACCGCTCTCGATTACATTGCGGGAAAATGCCAGCTCCCCGTCCTTCGGCGCCGGGCCAATCAAAAAATCGATAAAAGCCGTGACGGGATTCGCCTCGCTGTAATTGAAACTCTCCGCACGAGTAAAAATCCGCCAATCATCCTCAGCCG
>JBQGED010000035.1:0-1715 GCA_052039425.1 Sphingobacterium griseoflavum
CACTTGGGCGACGCGGCCGGCGTCTTCGGCTACCAATCCCTTCACGGCGTTGAGTTGTTGTTCGTAACTTTCTTCCGGACTCGGCAACGCCAGGGCATCGCCGCCGGTCAGCGTGACCGTTTCATCCGAGAGAGAGGCAAAGGAATCCACGCCTGCTGCCTGCAGGGCGGCCAGTTCGCGGGCTTCGTCATCCGCGCGATTTTTGTTACCGGTTGCGGCCACACTCTTGAGCACGGGACGCAAAAAACCCACCAGCAGAAGCAGAATAATCAGCAGGCCTACGCCCTGCTTCAGCCAGAATTTATAAGCATCGTCTTCCCACCAGCGGTTTTCGAACTCTACGGGTACCGGCAGCTCGACGAAGCGCTCATTCAATACATTGACGCTGTCGCCACGGGAAGCGGAAAAACCGACAGCATCACGTACCAGTATAGACAGCCGTTGCAGTTCCTGATCGGTCCAGGGAGTGCGCACCGGCTGTCCCTGCACATCGAAAGTGATTTTGTCGTCCACCACCACGGCGACACTCAGGCGGCGCAGTTTGCCTTTCTGGTGTTTGGTGTAACTCACGGTGCGGTCGAGTCCGTAATTGCGCGTGGCCTGGCTGCGGCTGCTGCCGGGAGGCTTGGTGGCAGCCTCCTCATTTGCGCCGGGAACTTCTTCCGGCGCGAGACCGCTGGCGGGCGGCTGATTGGTGAGCGCGCCGGGAACGCCGCCGGGGGTCGTCCCGATTTGTGTCTCTTCAATGACCGCCTCACTGCGCAGAGCGGGCAGATCGGGATTAAAGGATTCCCCCGCTTCTTCCACCTCGGTGAAATCCACGTCGGCGCTGATTTCGGTTTTGAATTTATCTTCCCCGACAATAGGCGCGAGCAGACGGCGCACACGCAGAATCATGTCGTTTTCCACTTTGCGTGTGTAATCGATATGCTGTGCTGCCACTATGAGTTTTTCATCTTCGGGGCCGAGAGAAATCAGCGCGCCCTTCTGATCCACCAGGGTTACATTTTCCGGCTTCATTTCCGGAATGCTGGAGGAGACCAAATTGGTGATGCCTTTAATTTGATGCGGCTCGAGTTTTGAGCCTGGAAATAATTCAAGAAAAACCGACGCACTCGGCTCGCGGCCATCGCGCACAAATACCGAGGTTTTTGGAATCGCCAAATGCACGCGCGCCGAACGCACGGCATGTACGCTGGCAATGGTACGGGCGAGTTCGCCTTCGAGACCGCGGCGATAGCGCGTCGCTTCCATAAATTGACTGGTGCCCAGCGGCTGCTCCTGATCGAGCAGTTCATAACCTTTGGTGCGGTCGCTGGTGAATCCGACCTCCGCCAATTTCAGGCGTGCTTTACTGATTTTTTCGGTCGGCACCAGAACTGCGCCAGTATTGATATCGACTTTATATTCAATTTCATTGGTATCGAGAATTCGCCCTACTTCCACCGCATCCAACCGATCGAGACTTCCGTAAAGCGGGCGGTAATCTTCGCCCTGAGTCCACAACACCACCCAAAAGCCTATAGCGACGCTCGCCGCCAAACCGATCATCAAACCGGCCTGCCGGAGAATATTGAGGTTGTTGAAACCTTCGATCAAATCCGTCGTGCCGCCCCTACGTGGAGTCCCGCCGAGGTCAGTTGCCAAATCTTTTGCCGCCATGGATTACCGCTCACCTGAAAAAATAAATAAACGACGCATCGCCATTAAATCGG
>JBQGED010000036.1:0-9775 GCA_052039425.1 Sphingobacterium griseoflavum
TGGATGTGTTCTTTCAAGACATCGCGGGTAGTGCCGGCGATCGGTGTGACTATAGCGATGTCTTGTTCGGCCAGAGCGTTGAGTAGGCTGGATTTGCCCGCATTGGGCCGCCCCGCGATCACCACATTCACGCCTTCGCGCAGTACCACGCCCTGGCGAGCCGTCTGGAACACAGTGTCCAGGCGGGTCAATAAACCCTGCAGATCCGCAGCTATGCGGCCGTCGCTGAGAAAATCCACTTCCTCTTCGGGAAAGTCGATAGCGGCTTCCACATACATCCGCAGATGGATAAGTGCTTCCACCAACTGTTGAATCTCTCGGGAAAACGCGCCCTGCAATGAATTCATCGCTTGGCGGGCTGCCGCAGTGGAGGAAGCCTCAATCAAATCAGCGATCGCTTCGGCCTGGGTCAAATCGATTTTGTCATTGAGAAATGCGCGCTCGCTGAATTCACCCGGTTTGGCCTGTTGCGCGCCGCAGGCGAGCACTGCCTGCAAAATCATATCGAGCACCACAGGGCCGCCGTGACCTTGCAGCTCGAGCACGTCTTCGCCGGTAAAAGAATTCGGATTGGGGAAAAACAGCGCTATGCCATGGTCGAGCACTTCACCGTTGCTGTCGCGAAATGGTCCGTAGTGGGCGTGGCGCGGTGGAGGAAGGAGGCCGAGAATGCGGGTGGCGATACTGGCGGCTTTACCGCCTGAGATACGGACTATGCCGACACCACCGCGTCCAGGCGCAGTGGCGATAGCGGCGATAGTCGGTTTGCTCATAGGGTTGGCGAGGGGCCGGTGATCAACCGGCCTTTTCAATGCGTTTGGTGATGATGTACTGCTGTGTGATCGACAGGGTGTTGTTCACTACCCAGTAGAGCACCAGACCTGCGGGGAAGAACAGGAACAGCAACGTAAACATGATCGGCATCATCTGCATGATTTTCGCTTGCGTCGGATCCGGCGGTGTGGGATTGAGCTTTTGTTGAATCCACATAGTGACGCCCATGATCAACGGAAGAATGTAATAAGGGTCCTTAACGGAGAGATCCTCGATCCAAAGGAAGAATGGCGCTTGCCGCAACTCAACACTTTCCATCAACACCCAATAAAGGGCGAGGAATACCGGCATCTGAATCAGGATCGGCAGACAGCCGCCGAAAGGGTTCACTTTTTCGGTGCGATAGAGCTTCATCATCTCGGCAGAAAATTTCTGGCGGTCGTCGCCATAGCGCTCTTTCAGCTCCAGCATTTTGGGCTGCACTTTGCGCATCTTCGCCATGGATTTATAGCTGGCCGCCGAGGGATAGAAAAACAGGATCTTGATTAAAACTGTTAACAGGATAATCGCCACACCCCAGTTGCCGACGAAGCTATGAATACCGTCCAATGCATAAAACAATGGTTTGGCGATCCACCAGAGGAAACTGTAATCCACGGTCAGATCCAGGTATGGAGAAATGGTCTCCAAGGTTTTGATATCTTTTGGACCGGCATAAAATGCCGCGCTAAGTTCACCTTGAGCTCCAGGAGCGATGCGGGTGAGCTGACCAGTAAATTGCAGGTAGTACATATCCGCATTTTTCGATTTGAACATGCGGAACTCGTTAACAGTATCCTGAGGTGCCACCCAAGCGCTTAAAAAATAATGCTGCACCATTGCCACCCAACCGCCTTCTTTTTTATGAGTCAGCGGCTCGTCGGCGATATCACTGAATGACAGCTTTTGATAATTCTTGTCGTTGGTGCTGGTGGCGGCGCCCAAAAACGGTTTCATGCCCAAACCGCCGGACGGATTTGGATCGTAACTGTCGCGTTTGATCTGGCCGTACAAGGTTCCCTGCCAGGGCTTATCACTGTTGTTGCTGATCAAATAACTCACACTGATCAAATGACTGCCGGCATTAAAAGTAAAACGTTTGGTGATGCTGACGTCCGCACTTTGTTGATAGGTGAGATCCACCTGCAGCTGTTGTTGGCCGTCCAAGGTGTAATTGCGTTGCGCACTGTTGAACAGAGGGCGTGAATCTGCAGTGTCGGTGCCGTTTGGTCCCACCAAGCCGCTGCGTGCGACATAGGTGTGGGCCTCGGTTTGGTTGAGCAGAATAAAGGGCTGGTCAGGCTGATTCAGTTTTTCGTAAAAAGTGGGCAGAGCCACTTTTACGATGTCACCGCCGCGGGGATCGATCAGCACATCGAGAACATCGGTTTTTACGCGGATCCACTGAGCGCTGGCGGTTTCGGTTTGTTCAACCGCGCCAGGGACGTAATTGTCCGTGTTGCTAGAGGTAGTGCTGGCACTGATTTCCGGAACATCCGAAACGTTGCTGGCGCTTTCAACCGTGTTTTGCACAGTCGTTTGGCTCAGCGAAGGTTGATTGCGCTCCTGAAATTCGCCCCAACGGATCATCAGCAGAAAGCAGACAAGGGCGATACCGCCAATTAAGGATGTGCGTAGCCAATCCATCTTCATTTATTAACCATCTTTTCAGTAAGTTGATTGATCGGATTTGGTGGGGAGGTCACCAGTCCCGGGCACCGGGTCGTAGCCTCCGCTGTGCCAGGGATGACATTTGCCCAAACGCCGGAGCGCCAAAACCAAGCCTTTTAACGGGCCGTGATTTTCGAGGGCTTCTATGGCGTAGTGGGAGCAGGTGGGTTGGAAGCGACAGTGGTGGCCCAGCCAGGGACTCAGCAAATACTGGTAACACCGAATAGGTGCTATCAGCAAACGCGTACTCAGGCGATTTATGGAGCTGGCGCATTGGCACGTTTGGTGACGCGTTTCCATAAACCGGTAAAAATAGAAGTCAGTTGCTGTCTTGGGACAATCTCGGCTCCGCGCCGGGCCAGAACTATAGCATCTATCGCAGGAAGTTTGTGTTGCTCCTTGCGAAAGGTCTCCCGTGCCACACGCTTGATATTGTTGCGATGGTTTGCTTTGCGCACATGTTTTTTCGGCACCACAAGGCCGATGCGGGCATAGCCAAGTTCATTGGGGCGGGCGAGGATCAGGAAATTGGGGTGAGACGCTCTGATAGGAGCTTCCGCAAAGACAGCAGCAAACAACGCCTGATTGAGGAGGCGCTGATGTTTGCGAAATTGAAACCGCTGGGAGGGTGAGGTGTCAGCTTCGTTTTGTTCGGAGTCCAACGGACTCTGGAGAGAAACAGTCAAAGCCGAACACCTCGGCAAGCGTCTTAAGCGACCAGTTCTTTACGGCCTTTGGCGCGGCGACGGGCCAGAACTTTTCGGCCATTTTTAGTAGCCATACGGGCACGGAAGCCATGGGTGCGTTTACGCTTCAGATTACTGGGTTGGAATGTTCTTTTCATGACATCTCTACCTGAGGAGTTTTGCGGATTGTGTTCTTGTCTGCCCTGGCAACCCAGGTCGAATTAAGGACGCGGGATGATATAGAAAAAGCAGATGCGGCGCAATGGTTAAATCCTCAGTGATTTACATCCTGCATTGAGTTTTCCTCAAGCGAGCATTTACGCCTTCTCTAAAGGGATCTGAACAGTTTTTGCTCAAGATGTTCACAGGTTTATCCACAGGCTAATGCTGATAATCAACAAATGAATTTATAAAAATCCGCAGAAATTCAGGCATATTTTTTTGGAGGAGGAATTTTATTCACAAAGAATTTGGTCTTTTTAAAAAGACGTTTTTATTTCTTTTCTTCTGTGGATAACTCTAAGCAAAGTCGCTAGAATGACCCTCCATTTCTGGCTCTGTGGCGTCCCTTGCCGCACGGGCTTTAGGCGAAAGGCCTTTGATCCGTCCAGTGTAAAAAGCTGGATTGGCGCTTGATGTTCACACATATCGATAACGAGAAAGATAAAGGGGAGTCCATCCTTTGCCTGATTCTTTATGGGAACGCTGCCTGCTGAGATTGCAAGGTGAGTTGCCAGCTCAACAATTCAATACTTGGATTAGGCCCCTGAAGGCAGATCAGGATGGAGCCGGCCTGCGTTTATTTGCGCCCAACCGTTTTGTCCTAGATTGGGTCAACGATAAATTCTTACCGCGTATTCGTGAAATCGTCGCTGAAGCCGGACACGGCCCCGTTGAGTTGGGTGTGATGGCGCGGCAGGAAGCGACTTTTTTGCGCAACGGTACTTCCTCCCCAGTTTCCCTTCCGCCTGTGCAAACTTCATCTGTTCGCAATTACGCTGACTCAGTTAATAGTGATAAACAATGGTCACAAGAGCGCTCCTTTGCCTCAGTTTCGCTGGGTAATGGAGAGGGAGCATCAGGTGCCTATCGCGATATGGTGGGGGAGATTCCGGCGGAAGAGCAGAACGTGATGTTGTCGCGTCCCGGCCATTATGCAGAAGCAACTGCAGCGGATACGGATGCGGCGGTAAATCGGCGAATCGCGAAAGAAGATATCGAAGGTGGCCTTACCCATCGTAACTATTTGAATACCAGTTTTACATTTGCGAATTTTGTTGAAGGTAAGTCCAACCAACTGGGTTTGGCCGCCGCTACGCAGGTAGCGGAAAATCCCGGTGGCTCTTACAACCCTCTGTTTATCTATGGCGGTGTGGGGTTGGGCAAAACCCACCTCATGCACGCGGTTGGCAATGCCCTGATCAATCGACGCCCTAATGCAAAAGTGGTCTATCTGCATTCCGAGCGCTTTGTCGCCGATATGGTGAAAGCGCTGCAGTTAAACGCCATCAACGATTTCAAACGCTACTACCGTTCGGTGGATGCATTGCTGATCGACGACATTCAGTTTTTTGCCGGCAAAGAGCGCTCACAAGAGGAGTTTTTTCATACCTTTAATGCCTTGTTAGAAGGCGGTCAGCAAATCATCTTGACCTGTGATCGCTATCCGAAAGAAATTAATGGTTTGGAAGAGCGCCTGAAATCCCGTTTCGGTTGGGGTCTGACAGTGGCAATTGAACCGCCGGAGCTGGAAACCCGTGTCGCCATCTTGATGAAAAAAGCTCAGCAGGCGGCTATGGATCTGCCTAACGATGCAGCTTTTTTTATTGCACAAAGAATTCGCTCGAATGTACGGGAACTGGAAGGTGCATTGAAGCGGGTTATCGCCAATGCCCATTTCACTGGCCGACCTATTTCCATCGATCTTGTGCGTGAAGCCTTAAAGGATTTATTGGCGCTGCAGGATCGCTTAGTTAGCGTGGACAACATTCAGCGAGTGGTGGCCGAATATTACAAAATTAAGGTTGCGGATCTGCATTCCAAACGCCGCAGTCGCTCCGTGGCCCGACCTCGACAAGTTGCCATGCACTTGGCAAAAGAATTGACCAACCACAGCCTTCCGGAAATTGGCGATGTTTTCGGGGGGCGTGACCACACCACGGTTTTGCATGCTTGTCGCAAAATCAAAGAACTTCTGGACTCGGACGCGGATATCCGAGAAGACGTTAAAAATCTTCTGCGCACCCTGACCACCTGACCCGAACGTCGTACTTATTGAATCAACACAGAGACTGCACGATGAAATTTTCTGTAGCACGCGATGCCTTGTTACGACCCCTGCAATTGGTGGCGGGAGTTGTGGAAAAACGTCAAACCCTGCCGGCATTGGCCAATGTTCTAGTGGTGTTGGAAGGAACGCAATTGTCTTTGACCGGTACTGATCTTGAAGTGGAGATCATTGGCCGCGTCAGCTTGGCGTCTCCCGGTGTGGACGGTGAAATCACTGTTCCCGCGAAAAAGTTTCTCGATATTTGCCGCAGTCTGCCCGATGGTTCGATCATCGAATTTATTTATGCGGACCAGAAGGTGACTGTTAAAAGCGGTCGCAGCCGATTCACTTTATCTACCTTGCCCGCCAGCGAGTTTCCCGCTATTGAGCTCGGGGATAACGATTTAAGCTTTCGGTGTGAACAGGGCGAAATTAAGCGATTGATCGAGCGTACCAGCTTCGCTATGGCGCAGCAGGACGTGCGTTATTATCTCAACGGCATGTTGTGGGAATTGCATGAAGATGTTTTAAGAGTGGTGGCGACCGACGGTCACCGTTTGGCTATGTGTACGCGCCCGATAAATATTGCGCTTTCTGGGGATGTTAAGCAGGCTATTTTGCCGCGCAAAGGTGTAATCGAATTGGCACGGTTGCTTTCCGAACCGGAGAAATCGGTTGAGATCATCGTTGGCAACAACCATATCCGCGCTGTTACTGAGTCTTTTATTTTTACGTCCAAGTTAGTGGACGGCAAATTCCCTGACTATGAACGCGTGCTACCCCGCAACGGTGACAAGGTCGTGATCGGTAATCGCGAAGATTTGCGTCAGGCTTTTGCCCGTACCTCCATTCTTTCTAACGAGAAATACCGAGGCGTCCGTTTCGTTTTGACGGAAGGCCAGGTCACGATCACCGCCAACAATCCAGAGCAGGAAGAAGCAGAAGAGCAGGTGGCCGTGGATTATCAGGGTTCGCCCATTGAAGTCGGCTTCAACGTTAGCTATCTCCAGGATGTGGCCAACGTTATCAGTTCGGAGTTGCTGCGCATTACTCTCGCTGATTCCAATAGCAGTGCTCTGATCGAAGAACCCGATAACGGCGATTCCCTATACGTCGTTATGCCGATGCGTCTCTGATCGCGGGCTTTTTGTGCCGATCAATCGGCTGATCGTCGAGGATTTTCGCAACCTTCATTCCATTGATCTGCGTCCGGCGACGCGGATCAATTTCATTGTGGGTGACAACGGTTCTGGTAAAACCTCTATTCTGGAAGTCCTCTATACCTTGGCTACTGGCCGCTCTTTCCGTACGCGCAAGTTCAAGAATCTGATTGCTTATCACAGGCCGTCTTTTCAGCTATTTGCCGAAATCACTCTTTCTGATTTGACCCACAGACTTGGTGTTGTACGGCATAGCAATGGAACCAGCTTATTCAAGCTGGACGGTGGGCCTGTTGCTAGTGCGGTCGAACTTGCGGCGTTGCTTCCCTGCCAAGTCATCGACAGCCATTCCTTTGACTTATTGGAAGGCGGGCCAGGAGAGAGGAGGGCGTTTGTCGATTGGCTAGTGTTTCACGTGAAACCAAGTTTTAGGAAAGTTTGGGGGGAGTATGTACGTTGCCTTAAGCACCGCAATAGCCTGCTGCGATCTGATAAAATGCCGCGTTCGGAATTTTCTATATGGGACAAAACCTTAGCCGAACTTGGGGAAGCCATTGATGAACTTCGCCGCGATGTTATTAACGACTTTGAGCCGGTAAGTCGCTCCTATCTGGCGCAATGCGATTTCGTGAATCAGGGGCAATTCGAGATTTCCTATTTGCCTGGTTGGGACAGTGATCGTCCGCTACTGGACCAGTTGGAAGAGCGATATCAGCGGGATGTATTGTTGGGCCACACCAGCCTCGGCCCGCATAAAGCAGATATCCGGTTCACTTTTAACAAAAAGCCTCTGTCTGAATTATTCTCCCGAGGCCAGCAGAAGTCGGTGATCGCTGCATTCTACCTAGCGCAGTTGCAAGTTTTTCTTTCAAAACGCGGAGAAGACTGCGTTTTATTACTGGACGACCTCCCTGCGGAACTCGATGAGGCCAATCTGCATAGGGTTTGCGATTGGATTACCGAGCTTCAACAGTTACAAACATTTATCACCGGGATTGATTTGGAAGCTATTTCGCGTTCTTGGCCGACACCAGTCGAGACTAAAACGGGTGAATATAAGCTGTTTCACGTGAAACAGGGTCAAGCATTAGAACAACCATGCCAGTGGAGTAAACCATGACAGACAATAAAGATTACGATTCGTCGAGTATTAAGGTCCTTAAGGGTCTGGATGCCGTTCGCAAAAGACCCGGAATGTACATCGGCGACACCGACGACGGCACGGGTTTGCACCACATGGTATTCGAAGTGGTGGACAACTCCATTGACGAAGCCCTGGCTGGGCACTGCTCAGAAATTCGGGTAACTATTCATCCGGACGAGTCTGTTTCTGTCACTGATAACGGTCGCGGTATTCCGACTGAAATGCATGAAGAGGGCGTGTCTGCAGCTGAAGTCATCATGACCGTTTTACACGCCGGCGGTAAGTTTGATGACAACACCTATAAAGTATCAGGTGGTCTCCACGGTGTGGGCGTGTCAGTGGTAAATGCTTTGTCTGAAACTTTGCGCCTGACGATTCGCCGTAAGGGTGAAGTGTTTGAGCAAATTTATCACCACGGCGTACCCGAAAAGCCTCTTGAAGTGATTGGCAAAACCGACGCGCAGGGGACCGAAATTCGCTTCAAGCCGTCCGGTGAAACCTTCACGAACATAGAGTTTCACTACGAAATTCTTGCTAAGCGCTTGAGGGAACTCTCGTTCCTTAATTCAGGTGTGCGAATCCTCTTACAGGACGAGCGCAGCGGTAAGAAAGAAGTTTTCCAATACGAAGGTGGTCTAAAGGCGTTTGTGGAATTTCTCAACGTCAACAAAACCACGTTGAATAAGGTCATGCACTTTACAACCCAGCGTGAAGATGGCGTCGGCGTGGAAGTCGCCATGCAGTGGAATGATGGTTTCCAGGAAAATATCTATTGCTACACCAACAACATCCCTCAGCGCGACGGCGGTACACACTTGGCCGGTTTTCGCGGCGCACTGACACGCTGCTTGAATAACTACATTGAGAAGGAAGGGTTGGCGAAAAAAGAGAAAGTTGCCACTACCGGTGACGACGCTCGTGAAGGGCTAACCGCGATCATCTCGGTTAAAGTGCCCGATCCGAAATTTTCCTCCCAGACCAAAGATAAGCTGGTGTCCTCGGAAGTCAAATCAGCTGTGGAACAAGAGATGGGCAATGCTTTCAATGACTATCTGCTGGAAAACCCGCAGGATTCTAAAGCCATCGTGGGCAAGATGATCGACGCCGCTCGTGCCCGCGAAGCTGCCCGAAAAGCCCGGGAAATGACCCGCCGGAAAGGCGCATTGGATATCGCAGGGTTGCCGGGCAAATTGGCAGACTGCCAGGAAAAAGATCCGTCGCTTTCCGAAATCTACTTAGTGGAGGGCGATTCGGCGGGTGGATCCGCCAAACAAGGTCGAGATCGCCGTACACAGGCGATTCTTCCCCTGAAAGGTAAGATTCTTAACGTAGAAAAAGCACGCTTCGATAAGATGCTGTCATCAGCGGAAGTCGGCACCTTGATCACCGCGTTGGGCTGCGGTATCGGTAACGCTGAATTCAACCCGGACAAACTGCGCTACCACAGCATCATTATCATGACCGACGCCGATGTTGACGGCTCCCACATTCGCACCCTGTTGCTGACCTTCTTCTTCCGTCAAATGCGTGAATTGGTGGAGCGCGGCCACGTATATATCGCCCAACCACCGCTATATAAAATCAGCAAAGGCAAACAGGAGCAGTACCTGAAAGACGATGATGCCTTGACCCAATTCCTCACCAACGCGGCGTTGGATTCCTGCGCCCTGCATGTCAATGAAAACGCGCCGCCGATTTCCGGCAGCCAGTTGGAAAGCCTTGTGCAGGAATTCCGCAAAGGCATGGGCATTGTGGACAAAATTTCACGCGTATATCCCAAAGAAATGCTGGAAGAGCTGATTTATTTGCCTACCCTTAGTAAGCAATCGCTCACTAACATCGAAGATATCTCGTTGTGGAACCAGCTTCTCAGCGCCCGCCTCAATACCCTGAGCGAAGCCTCGCGCACCCATCGATACACTGTGACCGTGCACCACGACACTGAGCGCAACCTGTATCTGCCGGAACTCAAAATTATTGCCCACGGTGTATCCTCCAACGTGCGTTTGAGCCCCGAGTTCGTCGAATCCAA
>JBQGED010000037.1:0-3464 GCA_052039425.1 Sphingobacterium griseoflavum
CTGACAGATTCGTTGAGCAGGAGAATCGCCGCGAGCAGGGTGAAAAACGGTTGCAGAAGTTGTGTCATGGCAACTTTTTCCATTGGGCCTATCGCGAGGGCGTGGTACCACAGGAACATGCCGATGGATTGGCTGATCAGGGCCAGATAGCCCACCGAAAAAATCGCACCAGGGCTGAGATTTTTTATCTGCGTCGTGTAATTGGCGTCGCCATTTAAAATCAGCAGAGCAATTAATCCCGTAATTGTCACCGGCAAACTCATTACGATTGCCCAGCTCATCACGCGGCGTCCGCCGTGGATGCGGCTGAGGCGGCCGCCTTCCACATAACCGAATGCAGCAGAGCAGACGGCGAGGCCCAGTAAAAAATCACCGCGCGCTAATTCGGTAACGGCGGAGGTAAAAAAGAAACCGCCGCTGGCCACGGTGCCGGCGATGGCAAATAGCCAGAAAATAAATCCTGGATTATGGCGATCGCGTAAAGACGCATAAGCCGCAGTAACGGCGGGCAAGGCGGCGAGGGCAATGGCGCCGTGGCTGCTTGGCACCTGGTGCAGCGCAAATGCCATAAGTGTTCCAAAACCCATCACCGCGCAAATAGAGGTGATAAACAGCGGCGGCCAGATACTGCGCGGCGGACGCCAGGCATCATAAGAGACTACAAATAAGCACGCGATGCCGCCAAAGAGAAGCCGCAGCAAGGCGACAAGTTCAGGTGCCATTTCCAACGCGGCCATGCGTGTGAATGGCGCAGTCAGGCTGAATAAAACGACACAAAAAACCGCTAGTGCAATATTCATGTTGCAGCTCACAACTCGGGGTATATCCGTCTTCCGATAATTACAAACAGCATAGGCTGTGCTGGCAGGTCAATACAGATACAGTTAATATGAAATTCGACCAATACAGATGGCGGCGTCCATGAACCGATATGAAGATCTGGCAGCGAAAATTGAAGAGAATATTCACAAAGGTTTGTGGTCCGCTGGCGAGCGGCTGCCGTCGGTGCGCGATATGGGCCGGCGGGAAAATGCCAGCCCTGCGACGGTGGTGGAGGCGTATGAGTTATTAAAAAGCCGCGGCGTGGTGGAAGCGCGGGAGCGCTCCGGCTTTTATGTTGCGAATAAAACCGTACCGCTGCTGGATATTCCCAAATCCAAGCCCATGCTGGTGCAACCTGCGAGTTTGGCGACAGACGATTTAATTGCGGCGTTGCGGCAGGCAACCTATAACCCGCGAATTTTTCCTTTTGGTACAGCGACTCCGTTGCCGCAGTTCTTCCCCACCAAAGCGGTCAATCGTTGCGTTGCGCAGCTGTTGCGTGACGAACCGGCAACGTTATCGGAATATCGTTTTCCGCCTGGATCAGAGGAGTTACGCAAACTGCTGGCGCGGCGCTACAGCGCATTTGGGGTAAAACTCAACGCGGATGCTTTGGTGACAGCGGTTGGAGCGGTTGATGCGATAAGTCTGGCGCTGAGTGCCGTCGCCCAAGCCGGCGATATTGTCGCGGTGGAAACGCCGGGATATTTCGGCATCCTGCAATTGGTGCGCTCTCTCGGTTATAAAATTCTGGAAATTCCCCTGGATCCCGAGCAGGGTTTAACGCCGGAGCGTTTTCGCGAGGGCTGGCGCAAATCCGGCGGCAAAATCAAAGCCTTGATTACGGTGGCGAACTTTTGCAATCCGCTGGGTACGGTGACGTCGGATGACAATAAAAAAATCCTGGTGGAAATGGCGGCGGACTATGGCGTTACCATTATTGAAGACGATATCTATGGTGATCTCGCTTTTGACGGCAGCCGGCCTCGGCCGCTTAAAGCCTTTGATCAAAACGATACGGTAATTCTATGCGGATCTTTTTCCAAAACCATCAGCCCGGCATTGCGGGTGGGTTTTGCCGCATCGAAATTGCACGCACCCGTTATCACCTTGCATAAAGCGGCGCGGGCTTCCGGGGTCTCGGCACTGGCCGAGGACGCACTGACGCTGTATCTAAAATCTGGTCATTACGATCGGCATTTGCGCAAGGTTCAGCGGGACTACTACACACTCACATCGCAATATACCCAGGCGATTCTTAAGATGTTCCCGGCGGGAACACGAGTGAGCAGACCGACGGGAGGATTTGTGCTGTGGATTCAACTGCCGGCACATATAGACTCGCGTGTGCTGCAGGCGAAGGCGCTGGAGAGAAATATCAGTGTGGCCCCCGGCGCGGTTTTTTCGTTAAGTCACAGCGATTACGCTTCTTATTTCCGCATTAATTGTGCTATTCCATTTGATAGCCAGTCGCAGCGGGCGTTACATCGGTTGGCGCAGATGGTTAATGAAATGTTGTGACCGGCTTCCGCTGCGTTATGTTCGCTGGCAGACTCAATTGCATGAGTCGGTGATTTATTCTGATGGTGTGCATCTGTCTGAGGAGCGCCGCTATGAATCTCACCATCACTTTGGCCCCATTGATTTCTTTGATCGCCGGCATATTGATTTTGTTGATGCCGAAATTGCTTAATTACATCGTGGCGATTTATTTGATTGCAATAGGGTTGATCGGAATTTTTGGGCTTTCTATTTAGAGGCTGGGCTTTCTATCTACCTACTAGATGTCCATGGACGCCGCGCCAATATTCTTGGCGTGGCTTTGCAGCCTTTCCTATTGTCGTTTGCCCGCATGCATAAAGGCTTCATAGAAAATTAACAGCAGAATTGCGGCGGCAACAATAGCGAGTCCGATAATTTCCAGGCCAAAGTTGCGCGCCAGAATGCCGGCTAGCCCTGTTAAAGACGCCGCACCTAAAGCGGCCGCCGCCACCTGAAAACCTATGGCGCTGTTTGCGTGGTCTTCGCCAACGCGTTTGGGCGTAAGACTGATCAAGGAAGCGAAAATAGGCGCGAAGAAAAAGCCGATCATCATCAAACCTAAAACGCTGCAGGGCAGAGATAGGTCGCGCCAGAACAGTAGTGCGCCGATAATGCTGCCTATAATACAAAGTCGCAAGGTCATGATCAGTGGAACGCGATTGGCGATAAAACCAAATAAAATCCGGCCGACCATCAGGCTACCCCAATACAAACTCACAATAAAACCGGCGGTGGTTTCGGAAACGCCGCGGCCGAGTGTCAATACGGAATAACTCCATTGCGCCGTCGCCAACTCAACCCCGCAATAAAAAAAGAACATCAACATGCCGAACCAAACGACCGGGCGGCGCAGGGTTTCCAGGGTGGGTGCGTGAGGTGCTGAGGCTGGCGAAGAATTGTCGATATTCGGCTCTTGTTGCCAATGGTGTCGGGAAACAAAAAAGGTAATCGCGAGGGCGAACTGGGCAAGGCCGACAATCAGATAACTGACTTGCCAAACCGATCCCGAGCCCAACACCGCCGTCACAATCATCGGCCCGGTTGTGGTACCCAAACCAAAAAAGGCGTGCATCCAATTGAGCGCGCGCGGGGTAAAGTGT
>JBQGED010000038.1:0-1793 GCA_052039425.1 Sphingobacterium griseoflavum
TCACCCTATATAAGTTGGAAGAAGTGATGGAAGGCGACTTGGACGATGTGATCCAGCCGCTCATCAACGAATATCAAACCGACCAGCTCGCCGCTCTGTCCGACTCATGACCATTGCCGAGGCGTTGCAGCGGGCTCAGCAGCTGATCCACAGCGACAGCGCCAAGCTCGATGTGGAGCTGATGCTGGTGGAGATTCTTGGTCGCGACCGCAGCTATCTCTACGCCTGGCCCGACCGCCAGCTCACCTCCGAACAACAACAGCTTTTCGATACTTGGTTGCGCCGCCGCGAAGCGGGCGAGCCGGTGGCCCATATTCTCGGCCATCGCGGATTTTGGACGCTCGAACTCGAGGTCTCGCCGGCAACTCTGATTCCCAGGCCGGACACCGAGCTGTTAGTCGAGGTTGCGCTTGATCTGTTGGCTGACATAGACGCACCGCGGATTATTGATCTCGGTACCGGTACCGGCGCCATTGCCATTGCCTTGGCTTGCGAACTTCCCCATGCCGATGTGGTGGCGACCGACTTTGCGGACGAGGTGCTGGCACTGGCGGAACGCAATCGCCAGCGCGCGGGCTGTAATAATCTCACATTAACGCGCAGTGATTGGTGGCTTGGAGTGAGCGATCGCTTTCATTTGGTGCTCAGTAATCCTCCCTATATCGCAGAAGATGATCCCCATCTAAGTGTAGGTGATGTGCGTTTTGAGCCTCGCTCCGCCCTGGTGGCGGCAGATGCGGGGTTGGCGGATCTGCGCCGTATTATCAGAGGCGCTCCTGAACATCTGTTTCCCGGTGGTTGGATATTGCTGGAGCACGGCTGGCGTCAGGGTGAAGCGGTGCGCGATCTACTCGCCAGCCGAGGATTTGCGGATGCCTTCAGTCAGCGCGATTATGGCGGCAATGAACGAATCTCTGGGGGACGCTGGCATGGCTAAAACCGCATTCACTGACGCAGAGCTGCTGCGCTACAGTCGGCATATTCTGCTACCGCAAGTGGATGTGGCAGGCCAGCTCGCCCTAGTCAACGCCAGTGCGTTGATAGTGGGCGTCGGCGGTTTGGGCTCGGCGGCCGCGCAATATCTTGCCGCTTCCGGCGTTGGCCGGCTGGTTTTGGCGGATCACGATACGGTGGAACTGTCCAACCTGCAGCGCCAGGTCATCCACAACGAACAAAGCCTGGGGATGGCCAAAGTCGATTCGGCGGCGCGAGCCATCAAATTGCTTAACCCGGAAGTTGCGGTGGAACCGCTGGCGACTCTGTTGCAGGAGCCTGAGTTAGGCGCAATTGTGGCGGGCGTCGATGTAGTACTGGATTGCTGCGACAACTTCGAAACCCGCAAAGCCGTCAACCAAGCCTGCTTTACTCACGGCAAACCGCTGGTGTCCGGGGCGGCCATTCGTCTGGAGGGGCAAATTTCTGTTTTCGATTTCCGCCGCGCCGACAGCCCTTGTTATCAGTGTCTTTACGACGTCACTGGTGGCGAAACCATGACCTGCGCGCAAAGCGGGGTATTGTCTCCCCTGGTGGGCATCATCGGCGCAACCCAGGCCCTGGAAGCATTGAAGCTGATCGCCGGATTTGGCGAGGCGTTGGTGGGGCGGTTGCAGCTTTACGATGCCGCCTATGGCTCCTGGCGTGAACTGCGCTTACGCCGGGACCCTGCCTGCAGCATTTGCGGCAATGTGAGCGCGTAACTTGCCGGGGTTCACCCCTGCGCAATACAATCCCACCCTCAGTTCATTCGATGCGTTAACAGGGACGATATGCACGGACGTCAGATCCTCCAAGGC
>JBQGED010000039.1:0-12703 GCA_052039425.1 Sphingobacterium griseoflavum
GCCATGCCGGGATATCCCTTGGGCCCGCAATTTTTCATCACCATAATGCAGCTTTCGTCGATATCCAAAGACTCGTCATCGACGCGAGCTTTGTAATCGTCGAAATTATTGAATACCACAGCGCGGCCGCGGTGTTTCATCAAGTGTGGGCTGGCAGCGGAAGGTTTAAGCACGGCGCCGCGCGGCGCGAGGTTGCCGCGCAGAATACAAATTCCACCGCTTTTCACCAGCGGATTTTCTACGGTGCGAATGACATCGTCGTTATAGCAAGGCGCGTTTTCAACGTTTTCCCAAATGCTACGACCATTTGCAGTCAGCGCATTTTTTTCCAATAAATTTTGTTCGCCCAAACGGCGTAAGACCGCTGGCAATCCGCCGGAATAATAAAATTCTTCCATCAAATATTTACCTGACGGCAAAAGATTGACGAGTGTCGGAACATTTTTGCCATAGGTCTGCCAATCGTCGAGATTCAGACTGACACCAATGCGCTGGGCAATGGCTTTGAGGTGAATAACCGCATTAGTGGAACCGCCGATAGCGGCGTTGGTACGGATTGCATTGATGAACGCTTCACGGGTGAGAATTTTGCTCAGGCGCAAATCTTCTTCCACCATGTCGACAATGCGCATACCGGACAGATGAGCCAGCACATAGCGGCGTGAATCCACTGCGGGAATCGCGGCGTTGTGGGGCAAGGAAGTGCCGAGGGATTCCGCCATGCAGGCCATGGTGGACGCGGTGCCCATGGTGTTACAGCTGCCAGCGGAGCGGGACATGCTGCTTTCGGCGCTGAGAAATTCGTCGAGTGAAACTTCGCCAGTTTTCAATTTTTCGTGCATTTGCCAGACCAGCGTACCGGATCCGACATCTTTTCCGTGATGTTTGCCGTTGAGCATCGGCCCGCCGGAGACTACTATGGCCGGGATATCACAGCTTGCGGCACCCATTAGCAGCGCCGGCGTGGTTTTGTCACACCCGACCAGGAGTACCACACCGTCTATTGGGTTGCCGCGAATGGCTTCTTCGACATCCATGGAGGCCAGATTGCGTGTCAGCATGGCGGTGGGGCGGAGATTGGATTCGCCATTGGAAAAAACTGGAAATTCGACCGGCAGACCGCCGGCTTCATAGACGCCTTGTTTGACGCGCTCGGCAATTTCGCGCAAATGAGCATTGCATGGAGTCAGCTCGGACCAAGTGTTGCAAATGCCGATAATCGGCTTGCCGCCGAATTGATGCTCAGGAATTCCTTGGTTTTTCATCCAGCTTCGGTACATGAAGCCATTTTTATCGTTGGTCCCAAACCACTGGGCCGACCGTAAACTGCGTTTGGATTTGCTCATGGAGAATGGATCTTTTGTTGAGTGCGCCTGGCCGATAGTGGCTTCGGGTAGTTTTTGTTTGTAATCATCATATGATATAGTCCGCCAACCTTTGAGATCAAGCCGTCACGTTTATGCAAATTAGACAATTTCAGCCAAAAAATTTAAATGCTCAGACTGTTGAGCGCATAGGGCGTCGGATCGTTCAAGGGCATTATAAGCAAGGGCAACAATTGCCAATTGAGCCCGAATTATGTGCTGAATTTGGCGTGAGCCGCCCCATAGTGCGTGAGGCGACCAAAATTCTGATCGCCAAAGGTCTGCTGAATTCCAAACCGAAGGTCGGCACTATAGTACAGAGTAAAGATCGTTGGAATTTTTTAGATCCGGATGTACTGAATTGGGTAACGCAAACGCTGCCCGCGCACGAATTTCTCGATATGTTGTTTGAAGCGCGTCTCGCGATCGAGCCGAGCGCTGCGGCATTAGCCGCAGAAAAAGCGACAGACGAGGATATTGACCGTATTGCGGCGGCCTATCGTGATATGGCGACAGCTCCCACAGTCGCCGATTCAATCGAACCGGATGTACGCTTTCACCAGGCGATATTGGATGCAACGCACAATGATGTGATTCGCTATATCGGCCACACCCTCCACAATGCTCTGGCCATTTCCATCAGTCTCACTTCTTGGGGCGAAGAAATTCACGAAATTTCTCTGCCGCGGCACGAAGCGGTTTATCGGGCCATTGCGGCAAAAAGTCCTGCCAAAGCGGAAAAGGCAGTGCGCACCTTGTTGATGGATTCGCGTCGGGATTTCGATAAAAAGTTTCCACGTTAATGAAAAAAAATCTTATTCAGTACAGTGGCCTCGACGGCGAACTGTGCGTCGGCCTTGTGCACGACGCAGCGCAAATTGAAGCACTGACATGGCAAGGCGGCGTTTATGCTCTAGCGCAAGAAGCCATCGCCCTTGGCTTCGGCTTGGCCGAGCTGGCAGAGCAGTTCCGCAGTGGTAATTTTCTGAGTTACGACGACTTGGAAAAAAGCGGCCGTCTGCTTCCGCCCATCACCCATCCTGACCCCGCTCATATGCTGGTTGCCGGTACAGGTCTGACCCATCTGGGCAGCGCCGACACCCGCGCGAGTATGCATGCCAAACTCGCCGCTGCGGATGACGCGCAAATGACCGATTCCATGCGCATGTTTCGCATGGGGCTTGAAGGCGGCAAACCCGCACCTGGAAGTGTCGGCGTGCAGCCCGAGTGGTTTTACAAAGGCGACGGCAGCATAGTGATCGCTCCTGGCGGAGCTGTTGAATCCCCCGAATTTGCTCTGGATCTCGGTGACGAGGTCGAGGTCGTGGGAATTTATATTATTGGCAACGACGGCACGCCGTTCCGCTTAGGTTTCTCTATAGGCAACGAATTTTCCGATCACAAAACTGAAAAAATTAATTATCTCTATCTGGCGCACAGCAAACTACGTCCCTGCTCCATAGGTCCGGAATTAGCGTTGGGTGAATTGCCGAGCAATATCAACGGCACGTCAAAAATTCTTCGCGACAACCAAGTTGTTTGGCAGAAAAATTTTGTCAGCGGCGAAGACAATATGACGCACACCATCGCCAACCTGGAATACCACCATTTCAAATACAACGCATTTTTGCGTCCCGGCGACGTGCATATCCACTTTTTCGGCACCAGCACTCTGAGTTTTGCTGATGCCGTTGAAGCGCGGGAAGGCGATGTGTTTGTGGTGGAAAGTTCCTGGTTTGGTCGGCCCTTGCGCAATACCTATCGCATAACCACATCGAGCTTTGCCAGGACCGGCAAAGTCACCGCGCTTTAATATCCGTCTACACTTTATCGACTATAAAAATAATTAACGGCTGTTCATAACTCGAGCGCGCAGCTATGAACAGCTTCGAATCTCCCACCAACAACATGAGGCGATTATGTTCGGTCCCATCATCAAGTCAGTTGGTCGTGCCGTTATTATTGGTTCGACAGTCTGTTCAGCCTGGGTATTTGCCGAGGTGTCAGTCACGATCCAAACGGAAAAGCCCGGTGCCACTATCAATAAAAATATTTACGGCCAGTTTGCCGAGCACCTCGGTCGAGGTATTTACGAAGGAATTTGGGTCGGCCCCAATTCAAAAATCCCCAACACCCGCGGATTTCGCAACGATGTGATTGCCGCGCTCAAAGAGCTGAAGGTGCCGCTGATCCGCTGGCCCGGCGGCTGTTTTGCCGATGAGTATCACTGGCGCAATGGTATTGGGCCCCGCAAGGATCGTCCGGTCACGGTCAACGCCGCTTGGGGCAATGTGACGGACGACAATTCTTTTGGTACCCACGAATTTTTTGAATTGGCAGAAATGCTCGGTTCAGAGGTTTATATCAACGGCAATCTCGGTACCGGCACCCCGCAGGAAATGGCAGAGTGGCTCGAATATATGACGTCCCCCAGCCAGTCGACACTGGCAAACTTGCGTCGCAAAAATGGCCGTAAAGAGCCCTGGAAAGTGCACTTTTTTGCCATCGGTAACGAAACCTGGGGCTGCGGCGGCAATATGACGCCGGAGTATTACACCAACCTCTACAAGCACTATGCGACTTTTTTGAAAACTCCTGAGGACAATCGTCCTGAGCTGATCGCCAGTGGCGGCTATGAACACCTCACGGAGTGGACCGAAACGCTGATGAAAAACGTGCCGCAAACCTGGAGTTTGCGCATGAATGGCATCGGCCATCACTACTACACTTTGCCGCGCGGTGATTGGACGGTAAAAGGCAAAGCGACCGGTTTCCCAGAAGAAGAGTGGATGTCGACTTTTGCCAATACGCTCAAAATCGAGGATTACATCAAGAGCAATATCGCCATCATGGATCAGCATGATCCAGAGAAAAAAGTTGGCTTTTATGTCGATGAATGGGGCACTTGGTATGATGCGGAAGAAGGCGATAATCCGGCGTTTTTGTATCAGCAAAACACCCTGCGCGACGCGCTACTGGCTGGTCTGAATTTTAATATTTTCCATCAATACGCAGAGCGTGTGCGCATGACCAATATTGCGCAAATGGTTAACGTGTTGCAGGCGATGATTTTGACTGATAAAGAAAAAATGCTGGTGACGCCGACCTACCACGCGTTCCGCATGTATGTCCCTTTTCAGCAGGCCACACATCTGCCAGCGGTTATTGCTGACAATCCTAAATATGCGCTCGGCGAGACCGCTATTCCGCAAGTGAGTGTATCGGCCGCTAAAACCGTGGATGGACGCACTATGTTGTCACTGGTTAATGTGCACCCGAGCAAGTCGGTGGACGTTGCGATTAATGGTCAGTGGAAACAGGCTGACGGTCAGATTCTGACGGCGGATAAAATGGATTCCCACAATACCTTCAGCAACAAAAACGCAGTGGCACCCAAACCGTTCACAGCGAGCCAAAACAATGGTCGTTTGACGGTGGCGCTGCCGGCAAAATCCATGGTGGTTGTAGAGCTAAAATAAGCTTGGTTTTGGGCTAAAGGATTAGCCCTTTCGCTTCTTCTTTTTCTGACTTAAAAAAGCTCTTCTGCAAAAAATCCGCACACAGTGCGCCTCTTCACGAAATCATTGTGATGTCGCATTGGTTCGCGCCAAATGATCCTTCAGGTTTTGCCATATTCGTTATATCATCATATGAACATACTTTCATGGTGTCGTGAAATGAACCATGGGCAAGGAAGGTCGACGCTGTAACCATGCATCGCAATCGATAAAACGTAGCGGGGCGAATAGATTAAAGGCGATAAGCCATTAGATGTCACAGACGGGAATTGCGGTAGGAAACCGGTTTCATTTTGTTGTTCAGGTTTTTTCAATTGGTGCGCTGTAACCTTATGAGGGCCATGTTATAGGGGCCTGTTTCCCTATAACAGTTGTCGGCCCTCGCTTTTTTTTGCGCCGAATCTTCTGTCGTGACTGACCTCGTCTTTTGCTGTTGTCCGGATATTATTGATGCTTTGCTAGGGTCGAGAAGATGTTTGTCTCGATGATCAGTGTTTAACATGTTTTGTACATTTTGCGTCTTATGCAAGTGTGTTGTGCCGGTATAAATCATTGTTAAACAAAAAAATCGGGGGGCAATATGTCAGCGAAAAATAGATTGGAATGCGCGCGTGGTGTGCGCGTACTTATGCTCGCAGCGGTATCCATTGTGATCGCGGCTTGTGGCGGCCAGAATCAAAATCCGAGCTCATCGAGTTCTTCATCCAGCAGTAGTTCATCGTCCAGCTCATCTTCATCTTCCAGTTCGTCATCGTCGTCTTCTTCATCCAGTTCTTCATCAAGCTCATCCAGTTCTTCATCCAGCGGCGCAATCTGTCAGAACCCGCGGCCGGCGGCCACGCGTGTCAATTGGTCGAATCGCGGATCTCCGTTGAGTGGTGCCGCGGGTAATGTGATTGTCGAGCACGAACAGCAGCGCCTGTCGCGCCACACGGTTTACCGCCCAGCAACACTGCCGGCTGGAAAATTACCCATTGTTTCCTGGGGCAACGGCGGTTGTGGCGCCAACGGTTTAAGCTCTGCGGAATTCCTCGCGGAAATTGCCTCCCACGGTTATTTGGTAATTGCCAACGGCGCGCCTAACGGCGGTGGCAGCGATCCAGATAACGGCTCCACCCACATCACTGCTATTGATTGGGCGACGGATGAAGCCTCCGATCCCTGCAGCCCATACTACAATCGTGTGGATACTGAACATGTGGCAGTCATGGGTTATTCCTGTGGCGGTCTGATGGCGTTGAACGCTGCCGGTGATTCGCGCCTCTCCACAGTGGTAGCGATGAACAGCGGCTTGTTGAATCCGAGTCAGAATGTGTATGCGCGTATGCACACCCCTGTTGCTTACTTCAACGGCGGCTCCTCCGATGTCGCTTATCCGAACGGCCAGCGCGATTATCAGTCCATCAATCACGTGCCGGTTTACCACGCAAACTTGCCTGTAGGTCACGGCGGCACCTATGGCGATGACAACGGCGGAGAATTCGCGCGTGTCGGCGTAGCCTGGTTGAATTGGCATCTGAAAGGTGACGAAGGTGCGACCGGCAAAGGCATGTTTTTGGGTAATTCCTGTGGCATTTGTCGAACCAATTGGGTGATAGAGCATAAGAATTTTTAATCCTGATCCCACCGCGACAAAAGCCCTGTTTTTGTCGCTATCCTATATCTCCATAAGCCCGTCGGATTTTTCAATCCGACGGGCATTATCTTTTTTATCTGCCTCGCCGCGCATTTGATTTGTCCAATGCGCATCAACCCTGCAAGTGGAAAATAGCTATGAATAAACTCTTGCTCGTGAAATCCGTTCGTCCGAGTCCGGCGCGATCCTGGCGCCTCTGTCTGGTGGCTATGTTGCTGGTGACATCCGCCCAGGCGAATACAGACAAAAAGCCATTGCCTTATCAGGACCTGTCACTGAGTTTCCAAGAGCGCGCCAAGGATCTGGTCGGCCGCATGATACTGGACGAAAAAATCCCACAACTGATCAACGACGCGCCCGCCATTCCGCGCCTGGGCGTGCGCGAATACAACTGGTGGAACGAGGGGTTGCACGGCGTGGCGGCGCTGGGTGATGCCACGGTATTTCCCCAGGCGATCGGCATGGCCGCCGCGTGGGATGAGCCGTTGATGCATCAGGTCGCGGAGGTAATCAGCACGGAGTTTCGCGCTAAGCATTACGCCAAGCAGCATCGTTTCGGCGGTTCCGACTGGTTTGCCGGCCTGTCGGTGTGGTCGCCCAATATCAATATCTTCCTCGATCCGCGCTGGGGCCGTGGCCAGGAAACCTACGGTGAGGATCCGTATCTCACCGCGCGCCTGGGTGTTGCTTTTGTCAAAGGTCTGCAGGGCGACGATCCGCGCTATCTGAAAACCGTGGCGACGCCGAAACATTACGCCGTGCATAGCGGCCCTGAGGCGAGCCGCCACCGTGACGACTACCACCCGAGTCCGAAAGATCTGGAAGAAACCTATCTGCCGGCTTTCCGCGCCACGGTGATCGAAGGCAAGGCCGAGTCGATCATGTGCGCCTATAACGCGGTTAGCGGTGTGCCCGCCTGTGCCAGCAAACAATTGATGGAAGATGTGCTGCGCAAAGAGTGGGGCTTTAAAGGTTTTGTGGTGTCCGACTGCGGCGCGGTCTATGACATTTACCACACCACCAACCACGCTTATACCGAAACGCCGGAGGCGGGCATCAAGGCCGCATTTGAGGGCGGCATGGATCTGATCTGCGGCGAGGCGAATGAGGCTGATCATATTCGCGGCGCGTTGCAAAAAGGGCTGATCACGGAAGCGCAAATCGACGCGTCGCTGGTGCGCCTGTTCAGCGCGCGTATGCGCCTCGGCCAATTTGATCCGCGTCCTGCGGTATTTCCGGACATCACGCCCAGTCACAACGACACCGATGAAAACCGCGCGCTGGCGCGCACCATGGCGGAAAAATCGCTGGTACTGCTGAAAAACAAAGATGGCTTTCTGCCGTTTAAATCCAGCGTGCGCACCATCGCCGTGCTCGGCCCCAACGCCGACAGCATCGACGCGCTGGTGGGCAACTACAACGGCTCGCCATCGCAGCCGGTAACCGTGCTCACAGGAATGAAGGCGCGTTTTGGCGAGGCCAATCTTCGCTACGCCGCCGGCTCCGGCTTGCTGGCGCCGGTGCAACAGCCGGTACCGGACAACGTACTTTGCCTCGACGCCAAATGCCGAAAATCCGGTCTGAGTGCGGAATATTTCAGCGATAAAAACTTTGATAAAAAACCGCAGAAGCGCGTGGACGGCAACGCCCAGATAAGTTGGAAAGATCGGGTGGCGAGCGGCGCCGTACGCTGGAGCGGCTTTTTGAAAGCGCCGGAAACCGGCACTTACTTCATGCGTTATCTCGCCGATGGCGGCTACCGCATTTGGGTGAACGACGAGCTGATTCTGGATGCTTGGAATGTGGACTGGCGCCCGGTGATCGCCAGCGGTTCCGTCGACTTGGAAGCCGGAAAAATTTATCGCCTGAAAATTGAGGCGTTCCAGCGCGGTGAGCAGGGCGATGAAAAACTCGTATGGAGCCTGCCTTCGGATCCCGGCGCAGCTGCCGCACTTGCGGCAGCGCAGGCGGCTGATGCAGTGGTGTTTGTCGGCGGTCTGACCGCGCAAGTGGAAGGCGAGGAAATGCCGGTGCCGCTGCCGGGATTCACTGGTGGTGACCGCACCGACTTGGCTCTGCCGCACATCCAGCGTGAGCTGCTGCAAAAACTCTACGCCACCGGTAAACCCGTCGTGGTGGTGCTGATGAATGGCAGCGCCTTGGCGGTCAATGAGGAAGATGTTGCTGCTACTGCGTTGGTGGAAGCTTGGTATCCGGGCGGGCAGGGCGGTGAGGCGGTGGCGGGACTATTGGCGGGGGATTTCAGTCCGGCTGGGCGCCTGCCGGTGACCTTTTACCGCTCTTTGGAACAATTGCCGGATTTTGGCGATTACTCCATGGCAAACCGCACTTATCGCTATCACACCGGCGAAGTGCTCTATCCCTTCGGGTACGGCCTTTCCTACAGTGAATTCCGCTACAGCGAGGTTAAGATTTCACCCAAAGAGTGGCGCGGCAAAGGCGCGGTCACCGTCGCGGTGGATGTTACCAACAACGGCGCGATGGATGCGGATGAAGTGGTGCAGCTCTATCTCGCCCGCCCGGACATAAAAGGATCACCGATTCGTACGCTGGCCGGTTTTCAACGCATTGCGATTCCCAAAGGTCAGACCCGCAAGGTCACCTTCCAGCTGGACGACCGACTGCTGAGCACAGTGGATGAAGACGGGCAGCGCAGTGTGGTGCCCGGCGCTGTTGCCCTGTGGGTGGGCGGCGGTCAGCCCGAGCAGCGTCAAGGTTTGAAGCCTGTAGCGGGACGTGAATCCAGCTTCCTCATTAAAACCGCAAAAACACTTTGATATTTTGTTAACCTGCTGAAACCGCCGGGCCCGGCTTTCCCGGCGGTTTATTAATCAACATCCGCGCAAGCCGCAACTCCCCCGCACTAAACATCCATTGTGTGGCGCTAGTAGTCGATGAAGTGTTAGGCGCTTCTCAATTTGTAATATTATCTTATGAAATAATTACAGGGTCGATGGTCGATCCGCCGGTTTTACACCCCTCTGTAACCGATTACTCCTCTTGCCGGATACATCATCGCCAGGCTTTATTTTGATAACAAACACCGCCAATTTTCCGGCTTTTCCGGCCCTGGATGATAACTATGAATACTGCATCTCAGATCAAGGACCTGCGCCATAGATTTTACTGTTTTGCGCAGATCGTAAAATTCAGCACCTTATCGCTTTTGATGGCTGGCGCCATGTCCGGCTGTGGTGGCGGAGGTGGTACTACTACAACCTCTTCCAGTTCCAGCAGCTCGTCATCGTCGTCAAGCAATTCCAGCTCATCTAGCTCGAGCAGCAGTTCATCGAGTTCCAGCAGTTCGTCCAGCTCCAGCAGCTCATCGAGCTCTTCGTCATCCAGCTCTTCGTCATCCAGTTCCGGCTCCATTCCCGCCGGCTCGACTCTCGTATACGCAGTGAATGCGGGCGGTGCAGCGGCGACAATTAACGGCGTGCAATATCAGGCCGACCGTTTTTCCAATGGTGGCATGACCAACTCCACCACCGATCCGATCACTGGCGCCAGTCCGGCGACGCTGTACCAAACCGAGCGTTATGGCAGCTTTAAATATGAAGTTCCGGTGACCAACTCCACCTATAGTCTGCGTTTGAATTTTGTCGAGCTATATCAAACGGCGGCAGGCGCGCGTTTATTCAACGTGACCGTTGAAGGACAACCGGTGCTGCAGAATTTCGATCTTTTTGCCACAGTTGGACACGACACGGCCTACGAGGTAGTGGTACCCACCGTTATGGTGGCGGATGGCTCCCTGACCATTGAGCTGACCGCGGAAATCGATAACGCCACCATCAGCGGCTTTGCGATTTATTCCAATGCCGGCGGACAATTTGTGCAGCCGCAGGAGCCGGTTGGATGCGATCTGCCCAATAGCATTCGCTGGACCTCAACCGGCGCGATTATCGGACCGAAAAACGGCGACGCATCAGTAAAAGACCCGTCAGTTGTGTACTACAACAACAAGTATCACGTGTTTGCCACCGTCTGGAACACCAGCGGCCAAGGCAGTTACCGCTCCATGTACACCAGCTTCACCGACTTCAACCAGGCATCCGCTGGCACTTATCAGGCATTTTCTCCGGGCGGCAGCTCAACGGTCGCACCGCAGGTGTTTTATTTCAGACCGCAAAACCGCTGGTACATATTTACCCAGTGGCCGGCGAAATACACCACGTCAACCAATATCGAAAATCCCAGCAGCTGGTCTGCACCCACCACCTTGTGGCCTGGCAATAATGACCACGGCGGCGCTTTGGATTATTGGGTGATTTGTAACGATACTCACTGTTATCTCTATTTCTTTAAAGATGACGGCAAGATGTATTACGTCAGCACCACCATTGCCAATTTCCCGCGTTTCGACGTGAATCAAGTGAAAGTGGCTAATGTGGCGGGTTCCGGCGGCCAGAGCATTTTGTTTGAGGCGGGCAACGTCTACAAAATCAAAGGCACCAATAAATACCTACTGCAAGTTGAAGGTTGGGGCGCTTCTGAAGGCCGCCGTTTGTATCGCTCCTGGACGTCCACCAGCCTCGATGGCCCATGGGTAGCGCATAAAACCTCCGAAAGTGATCCGTTTGCCGGCCTGAACAACACCACCTTCCCCGGTGGCCAATGGACGCAACAAATCAGCCACGGCGAAATGATCCGCGACGGTTACGACGAGAAAATGGAAATTGATGCGTGCAACATGAAGTTCCTGTATCAAGGTGTGAACCTGAGTGGTTACTCAGGTTCCTATAACGCCCGTCCGTACCGACTCGGCTTGTTGACCGCGCAATAAAAACATTCTCCGTTTTAGAGCCGCCGTAAGGCGGCTTTTTTTATGTCCGGCGTTTACGTCCCAGCGGTAAAAACCGTTCTCCCCCGCTACACTTCAGCAGTCCTGAAATAATCCAGGGTCAACTCTTCCATTGTTTTTTGGAGCAGCCATGCCAAGTGTTCGTCTTTTTGTTTGTTGTTTTATTTTTCTATTTGCGATGACCGTAAATGCAGCGGTGCCGATTAAATCGCACCTGGATGTGGCCTGGGCCAAGCCGGATGGTTTTACTTTGACGGCGGATATTCATGTGCCGGAGGCGGGCCAGAAATCCTATCCCGTGTTGATTATTTATCACGGCGGCGGTTGGCTGCTGAATTCCAAAAGCATCATGGATGATATGGCACGCTATATGGCGGCCGAGGGGCAGTATGTGGTCGTGAACGTTAATTACCGTTTATTGGCGGATCAGGATAATACGGTCGCCCTCAATAAAATTATCGAAGACGCCATGGGTGCTGTGTTGTGGGTGAAAGAAAATATTCATCGCTACACCGGCGATCCCGGAAAAATTGCGATTACGGGGGATAGCGCTGGCGGTCATCTCGCCAGTATGGTGATGCTCGCCGGGAAAAAATTGGAGAGCGATGGCTTTGCCGGCACCAGCCTGGGCTTTAATCCCAGTTATTTGCCCGGTGGTCAAACGGCGGAGCAGGTGGCCGCTAATGACGGCTTGCGCGTGCAGGCGGTGATTTTGAGTTACACCGCCTTCGATCTCACGGGTATGGCACAGGGCGGATTTGAATCGGAACAAAATCCGTTTTGGGGATGGGCCAAGGCAAAACCCCGAGGTGTATTTGGTGAAGGAGTTACGTTTGCGGCGCGACCGGATTTTTATCGGGCGGCTTCACCCATCCTGCAAATTCCTCGCGCAAAAGACTATAAATTGCCGCCACAATTTGTTCATGTCGGCAGCGAAGACGACCTGACTACTCCGGTGCTGGCGAAAGATTACGTCAAGCGTCTGAAAAAAGCGGGCCAATCAGCGGAGCTGAAAATTTACCCCAAACTCGGCCACGGATTTCTCGACAGCGGCTGCAACGATTACACCAACGGTTGTTTCGCCGATCTGGCCGTGCCCACGCTCAAAGACATGATCAAATTTCTCGACAAAGTATTTGCGCGCAAATCAGACAAAAACTCCGCGCACCTCTCCAGTTTTTAGACACAAAAAAAGGGCACCCGAAGGTGCCCTCAGCGTAAGGAAACGTCCTCAAAACTGGCTGATAAACTGCCAGGCCTCTCCAGGAACCCACGACTTGGATTGACCGCGGTCTTTTTCAGTCGGGTTGTGGTCGCCATCAAATGCACACCAGCGCACGGGGTAGCCTTCGCGGCAGCC